>CAYTJW010000152.1:4715-9497 GCA_964438135.1 uncultured Thermoanaerobaculia bacterium | reverse complement strand
GGGCCCGTCTCTCGATCGGCGCCGCGCCCGACCGCGGGGCTCTCGCCGAGGGGTTGGCGAGGCTCGCCACGCTCCTGCAGCCGGGTGGGTCCGCGCCCGCCTGACGGCGTGGCGACCGAGCGGACGCCCCGCGCTGGCGGCCCGCCGACGGCCCCGGCTACCTCAGGGCCGTCGCCGGCAGGGTGGCGCTGTGTCGCCTGTCCGTGCCCGCTCCGCCACCTGCTCCCGGGCGCCGAGGCCTCCGCGGCAGCTGGGTCGCTCGGTTCGTTTCCCTGTCAGGTCGGTTCAGGACCGCCAGCGGAGGCGTGGCCGGGGGGCGGCCATCCCGCGGGTGTCCCGGTCGCCAGGACGTGCTGAACCCGCAGGCGCTGCGTCGAGGTGATCGGGAGGATCTCGGGAACCGGGTCCCAGCGGACGCGGGCGACGGCGTCCCCTCGCCGGGAGCGGAGCTCGTCGAGCGACAGCTGGCCGTACCCGGGCCCGACGTCGACGTCGTCCTGCCCGCGCAGGGCGGCGACCACGGCCTCCCCTTGGTGGAGCTCGAAGGGGGTGCCACGCTCGCCGAGGGCGATGGCCATCCGCACCGCACGGAGGTAGAGGCCGGGGCAGTCGACGCCCAGGGCGAGGCGCCACCTCCCTCGGTCGTCCAGAATCGGGTGGAGGAGAATGCCGTGGGGGTGCCCGAAGACAACCTCCCACGGGTGGTTGCCCGACCAGGCGCGGGACGCGAACCACTGGCGGAAGGCGGCAGGGTCATTCTCCGGCAGGTCGAGCAGACCGCCGTGGCGCGTGTCGGCCTTGGCCGCGTGCTGCTCGCGCGGTGGCAGGCTGCGGAGCTCTGGGAAGGCAGCGTCGTACGCTACCCCGGCCAGGGCCAGGTACGCCGCGGCGGTGAGCAACGGCAGCGGCTGCGAGCGCTCGCCCGCCCGGCAGGCCGCCTCGAGTGCCTCCAGCTCGCGCGGCGCGAGCGGCGCACGCGTCCCCCGGGGCCAGCTCCAGCGGCGCACGACGACCCCGGTGCGCGCCTCGAGCGGAAGGAGGCGCCGCACCCTGCGGTTGTATCGGCCCGGGTCAGCGACCGCCGCCTCTAGCCGGCGCACGAGCTGCGGCAGCGCCCGGTGCCAGGTCTGCTCGGCAGCGGCATCCCCGGTCGACCTCGCCCCCGCCTCGTACGACAGGCGGCCGGAGGCCAGGTCATGAGCGGCGTCGAGCCGGGACCATCCCACCTCCAGGAAGCCGAACAGCGTGCCGCCGTAAAGCATGAAGCGGGACCGGTGCCACTGCCGCGGCCGAGGGATGTAGTAGGGCCCGTCCCACTCGACGTCGTAGCATCCGGATCTGGGCTCGGTCTGCCGCAGCAGCTCCCAGAGCCCGGTCCAGAGGGACGCGGTGTCACCGCTGATGGGTCGGCCTGGTCTCCGCCGAGGCGCGCTCATCGCTTCCTCATGGCTCCCGTTGCTGCCCGCTCGACCATCCACTCCCACTCCGGCACCTGCCGTCCGACCGCCTCGACGAGGCGGTCGCGAGCCGCCGCGCGTTCCCCCGCCGGGCACGCTCGGATCAGCGTCTCGACCGCGTGGCCCGCCGTCTCGGCGGCGAAGTCCGGCGCCCACTCGAGCACGCCCTCCGAGCCGCTCTCCCCGGCCTGGTGGAGGCCGAGGACGACGCCGCAGCAGACATCCACGGCGGCACCGTGAAGCCCGAGCCCGATGCACCGTTTCATGTCGGCCAGAAACCCCTCGACGGCCTCCCCGAGCAGCTCCCAGGCTGCCTCCGAGGGGTCCACGTGGCCCCACGGCTGTCTGCCCGCGCGGCCGTTCAGGGAGTCGACGCCGAGCGCGGTGACCGCGTGGCGCACCTCCTCGGCGACCTCCTCGACGGAGGGCGACGAGATCATGTCGACGGCGATCTGCTCGGCCTCGGAACGGAGCTCGGGATGCCTCTTCAGGAGAGCCTCGAGGACGGATGCGCGCTCGCTCGCTGTCATCTTGCCCATCACGTTCGCAGAGCGGGCCTTGGGCTTCGGCCGACGCCCGTGGGCAGGCTTGCCATTGAAGGTCATCACAACCCAGCCTTCCTGAGCCTCTCGATGAAGGACGGCTTGCGCGCGTGCGCCTGACGCAGCGCCTCGAGCCGGTAGACGGGGGCCTCCGCCGTCCCACGAAACCACGGGCTCTCGACCGTGAAGGTGCGGTGTCCAACGCCCAAGACGCTGAAGTGCTCGCGGGTGTTGACCTCGACCTTCAGCCGCATCGTCGAGGCCGGCTCGAAGGTCGTCTCGAAACGGTAGGTGAGCGTGAACCTACCCGCAGCCTGCTTCCACCGGGGGTGTCCCAGCCAAGGATCGAGAGCCGCGCGAATCCCGTCGACGAGTCCCCCGATCGGGCCGGGCTTGCGCTGCACGAGATCGATGTCCTCCGAGTAGCGTCCGGGCCCCTCCAGGAAGAGCTTGTGCAGAGCGGTGCCACCCCGGAGCACGGCGCGCTCAGCGGCGGTTGGGCTCTGGAAGATCGCGACCAGAGCTCGGGAGAGGACGAGGTCCTGCTCCACCTGGTCGTTCGAGGGCCACGGCGAGCGGGTTCGCCACGCCGTGATGTTGGCTCGCGGAATCACAGGTCGGGCTCCAGCTCCTCGTTGCGCACCACGCGCCAGCGGGGATCGACCTCACCGCAGGCCGGGCGCCCCGACCGCAGCGGGACGGCGCGAGGGGCCCGGTCTCGGACCCAGGTGGCCAGCGGCTCCGCGAGCCCCTGCTCCCCGACTGCCTCCAGGAGGAAGCCCAGACGTTGAACGTCGGGGAGCCGCATCAGAGACGCCAGGGCAACAAGAGCCTTCCCGTCGATGCGCTCGGCGAGCTCGGTGAGGACCGTCGCAGCGTTGCTCAGCTGACCGGCACCGGACGGGTACCGCACGAGGTCGAACGCCGTGACCTCGGGGGTTGCGACCCGCATCCTCCCTGTCTCGGTCTGCGCTTCGGTTACCGGCATCCGTGTCCCGATGCCGCTCATGAAGAAGTGGATGGCGACCCGCCCGGCGCGAACCGGGCGCGTCGGCTTGACGGTCACGACCTGGAAGAGCATCGGCTGCTGGTGTCCGGCGCCGTGGAAGGCAGCCGCGCTGAGCAGGGCGACGTAGTAGGGCTGCGCCAGGTGGCCCATCAGCTCCTCGATGAACCAGCTCGCCGGCGGCGAGCCGGCCGCCCGGTACTCGGGTGGCACGACGACGTGGAACCCGCGCCGTGGGCTGACGATTCTCCCCTGCTGCCTGAGCCTGCGAAGAGCGCTCTGCACCGCCACGGCGGACCGCCCGGTGCGTGCCTCCGCCTCCGACCGCGTGAAGGTGTACCGGCCCTCTGACTGGAGCTGCTCCACCCAGCGCAGCATGGCGAGTGGGGACGGCATCTCTGGACCTCTCAATTCACTCGTGAAAGCTAACACGGCGTGCTAGCTTCTGCAAGCGATTCGCATTGAAGTCAGAACGTCGCCACCTGACGGTGCACCCCCCTCCTTCGGAGGTCGCAGGTTCAAGGCGGGTTCCTTGGACGTCAATACAACGACCTCCTCGAGTTAGAGGAGGTCGCATGACGCATGGTTCACGCGCCGTCCCCCACCCGACCGGCGCGTGTCGCGACCCCACGAGCGGGGTGGTTGTACGCCGCCCTTCCCCCTCTCCGGACTGGCTGCGCCCTCCCTGCGACCCCCTCGGCTACAACCACCTCCGCTCCCGGGGTCGTGGTGCGGGCAACCAACCGAAAAACGCCGCCTTGCGGCGGCGTTCTTTTCGGTTGGTTGCGGGGGCCCGCAACTTCGACATATACGACCTTGCCGCGATCACGCTGGGGGTGAGGGGAGTCGACCCGGGTGCAGCCACAGCACCCGCCGCGATCTCTACTCGTAGTCCACGATGAGCGCAATCGCGGCGGCGATCTCCGCGATCAGGTCGGCTTCGAGGACGCCTATCCGCTCCTTGAACCGCTGGAGCGAGACGCAGCGGATCTGAAGGGCGTCGGCGGCGGACCGCTTGGCAAGCCCGTTGATCGGGCTCGGGTCGACCGCGAGACGCCAGATCGCGTCCGCGTGCTTGTCCTTCCACTCGGTCAGGGGCACCACCAGCCGGACCGGGAGCCTTGAAACCGCTTCAGAGCTGATGACAACGGCGGGACGCGTCTTGGCGGTCTCCGAGCCCCGCGTCAGGTCGAGGTCGACCCACCAGATTTCACTCCGGACTGGGTCGGGGTCACTCATCCGGGAGGAGGTCTCCGCCAAGCAGGAACGTCCATTCCTGGTCCTCGAGGTAATCCGATCTCGCGCGGGCGGCGTCGGCTCGCAGGCGTCGCGCTCGCTCTGGCATCGGCAGCCTCATGGTGGCGCGGCGATCGGTCACCTCAGGTGGGGGCACAACCTCCGTCCGTGCACCGAGGATGCCCTCAGCCTCGGCAACCGTCAGCGCTCCCTCGGCGATCGCCCGGAGCGCAGCTCGGCGAGCCCACTGCGGCTTCTCCGGCTCGAGAGCCCCCGGCTCTTCCGTCTTCCACCCACGGGCGTTGATCTGCCTCCACAGAGCGGCAGCCTGGCTGTCGCCGATGATGCCGAGGTCGTGGAGGCGGTACACCAGGGCCTGGACGCTCATCCCGTACTTTCTCTTCAACAGGAGGAGCTCACCGAGGGAGACCTGTCGCCGAGCTCGGCCGATGTCCTCCCGGACCAGCTCCCGCGGAGCAAGCAGCGCCGTCCCGAATCGAAAAGCGGCCTTCTCGGTGTCCACGTCAGCCGACTCCTGCAT
>CAYTJW010000152.1:0-4615 GCA_964438135.1 uncultured Thermoanaerobaculia bacterium | reverse complement strand
AGCCTCACCCTCTGCTCGAGCGTTCGCGAGACCAGGCTCTCGACACGGTGCCGCTCTCTCTGCGGAAGGCGGCTCTGTCTCCTGAAGGCGAGGATCTCGACCTCGACCCGCGGCGCCGCGAGCAGCTCTGACCCCCGCACGCCCAGTGCTCGGGCGAGCGTCGCCATGACGCGGGGCGACGGCCGCATCAGCCCGCGCTCGTACTTGGACAGGGCCTGCTTGGTCACCAGCCCACCGGCCGCGGCCGCGAGCTCCTCGAGCGTCATTCCCCGCCCGCGACGGAGCAGTTTGAGTCGAGTCCCGAACGCGGAAGCTGGCTCCACCGTCGTCCCCTCTGGTTTACAAGATAGGACTCACGACTGTAGTCTGTCAACCGCTACGCTCGTGAATCTCCAGGGAGAGGGCAACTCCGTCCTCCTGATCGACCTCGGCTTCGTCCTCGACTCCTCGAAAGCCGAGCGGCGCCTCGTCGCGTGCGTAGCCGATCGCCAGGTAGCCCCGCAGGCGCCTCGCAAACATCTTCATCAGCACGGGCACCGCACTGTCCACATAGTCGTAGATGCGCACCTCGGTCTTCCCGGGGTCCAGCCGGTGCAGTCGACCGGTGTACTGGATTAGCGTGCCCTTCCACGACACTGGCAGGGCCAGGAACAGGGTGTCGAGCCGGGCGTCGTCGAAGCCCTCACCGACGTACCTGCCGGTCGCCATCAGCGACCGTTCCTCGTCGTCCGGGATCGACGCGAGGCGGGCAAGCACCTCCCGCCGTTCTCTCGGCGTCATGCCGCCGTGGAGCACCACCAGGTGCCCGGTGAAACCCTGCGGCCGGTGGGCGAAGTGCTCCAGGTGGTCGCGGCGCTCGGTCTGAGGAGCCACGTGTCGCGATGTCGACGAGACGAGCTCGGTGCGACTCATGACCGAGCGCCCTCGACGGCTCGCCGCCCCCGAGAATCCCCAGCCTGGGAAGAGGCGGCACCTCGCGTCTCGGGATGCCGGGACTTTCCCGGGAGTTTCCGTCATGACTTCGAGCGTGCAGGCACCCATGTTGAGAGTACCGGCGCAGCCCGTGGAAGGGGGTGACCCATGAGACGCAACCGACTCGTGACCCAGGTGGTGGCGCTCGTCGTCGTCGGCGCGTGGGCTTGCGCATCGCCCGCCCTCGCCCGCGACTGCCCGGCGCTGGTCGGGCACCTGCCCGGGCCAGTGTCCGCGGTCGCGGTCTCGGGTGACTACGCGAACCTCGCAGGCGCCAGCGGGCTCGTCATCGCCGACGTCTCGCAGCCGTCGGCGCCGCGGCTGGTCGGCGAGGTCGGCATGCGGTACGGCGCCGTCGACATCGCGGTCTCGGGTGACTACGCGTACGTCGCCGCCGCAGACGGTCTCGACGTGATCGACGTGAGCACGCCATCGACGCCGGTTGAGGTGGGCTTCCTCGACACGGGCGGGGCGGTCGGTGTTGTGGCCGTGTCGGGCGGCTACGCGTACGTGGCGGCGGGTTTGCGGGGCTTTGGGGTCGTCGACGTGAGCACGCCGTCCGCGCCGAGGGCTGTCGCCTCCATCCTCTCGGGGGTCGCCATCCATGATGTCGCGCTCTCGGGGGACTACGCGTACGTGGCCGCCTCGGGACCCTACGGCCTGCTCGTGGTCGACGTGAGCACGCCGTCTCGCCCGGCGCTGGTGGGATCCGTGAGCACGGCAACGCCTGGCCAAAGCATCGCGGTTTCGGGCGGATTCGCGTACCTCGTGGGAGGCGGTCTCCTCGAGGTGTTCGACCTGAGCACGCCGCCCTCGCCGGTGGAGGTCGCGTCCATCGACACGCCGGGCTCCGCCTATGACGTCGCGGTGTCGGGCGGGTTCGCGTACGTCGCGGCAGGTGACAACTTCCCCTTCGGAGGGGGAGGGCTCTCGGTGATCGACGTGAGCACGCCGTCAGCGCCGGTCGAGGTCGGATCTGTCGACGTCGCGCCAGTCGGCACGATAGGGTTCGCCTCCGATGTTGCGGTGTGGCACGGGTACGCGTACGTCGTCGGGGCACGCGGGGAGCAACCCTCGGCCATTGCTGGTGCTGTCTTCGTGATCGACGTGAGCGCGCCTTCCACGCCGGTGGAGGTGGGCTGGTACCAGACCGGCACCGAACTTGGACTTGATGAGCTTCCCCCCGTTGGTGCCGTCGCGGTTGCTGACGAACACGTGTTCCTCGCAGCCGGTGAGGCCGGACTGTACGTCTTCCGTGAATGTGGCCCGCTCGCGGACCCCCGCGAGTCCTTCGTCCCGGCCGCGGCGTACGCCGCCGGGTCCGAGGGATCCTTCTTCCAGACCGACGTCGAGCTCAACAACCGGGGGGCAGAGGAGGCGCACGTGGTCGTGCAGTGGCTGCCCCGCGGCCAAGACAACCCCGCGCCCCTCGAGTCCGAGCCGATTGCGCTCGCCCCCGGGAACAGCGTGCGCTTCGAAAACGTCCTGACCGAGCTCTTCGGTCTCGGCCCGGACTCCTACGGCGCGCTCAAGCTGGAGGCGAGCACAGAGGAGGTGATCGCCATGAGCCGGACCTCCAACCTGCCCGCCGGCGGCGGAGCCGGCACCTACGGCCAGGGCATCCCGGCTATCCGCAGCACCGACATGATCCAGGGCACCGAGTCGCGCCGCATCCTGTTCCTGTCCGAGGACGACGACTTCCGGGCCAACGTCGGCTGCGTCAACGGCTCGAGCGAGCCGGTCACGGTCAACCTCGGCGTCTTCGACAACGCCGGGACCCAGCTCGACACTCTGACCGTGGAGCTCGGCTCCTACGGCAGCGACCAGGTCAACCGGGTGCTCAGCGAATGGGCGCCGGTCGACGGCTACGTGGACGTGTGGGCTTCGAGCGACGACGCTTTCTTCTACTGCTACGGCTCGATGCTCGACAACGTGACTTCGGACCCGACCACGATCCTGCCCCAGGTGCCCTCGGCTGCCACAACCTTCGTCCCGGCCGCGGCGCTCTCGTCCGGCCTCGAGGGCTCCTTCTTCTCAACCGACGTCGACCTCAACAACGTCGGCGCCACCAACATCACCTACCAGCTCCTGTGGCTGCCGCGCTGGGCCGACAACTCCGCCCCGGTCCACAGCGACACCTTCCTGCTCGCGCCCGGAGCGGGGGTGCGCTACGGCAACGTCCTCGCCGAGGTCTTCGGCCTCGAGCAGGACCAGGTCGGGGCGCTAGCGGTCGAGGCGAGCGGGGTCGATCTGCTGGCGATGAGCCGGACCTACAACCTGCCGCCGGGCGACGCAGCCGGGACCTTCGGCCAGGACCTCCCCGGCATTCCGGCGGACCGGATGATCCCGACCGGGGTCAGGAAGCGGATCATCTTCCTCGCCGAGAACGACGAGGTGCGGTCCAACGTCGGCTGCCAGAACGGCGGCGCCGAGCCGGTCACCGTCACCATCGAGCTCCTCAGCTCCGAGGGGGAGCCGCTCGAGACCAGGACCCTGGACCTCGGGCCTTTCTCCAACGGCCAGGCCGACCGGGTGCTCCGCGACCACGCGCCGATCGAGGCGGCGTACGTCGACGTCTGGACCGACACGCCGGGAGCGACCTTCACCTGCTACGGCTCGGTGCTCGACAACGTGACCAACGACCCGACCACGACCCCTCCCATGTAGGCTGTCCCCGCAGCCCGGGTCCCGGCCGGGTCGGGGCCGGGTCGCCTCCGGGTGAGGTGCTCACTGGGGGATCGCGGTGGCCACCATCGTCCGCTTCCCGGTTCGTCGCGCCCAGGCGGAGCCTGCGAAACGGCCGGCGCGCGCCGTTGGCCGGTCGCATAATCGCGGTGGAATGGCCGCCACAACCGAGAGGGTCCCGGAGCTCGGGGCGCGGTTTCGCGTCGGCGACTGGCTGGTGGAGCCGAGCCTGAACCGGATCTCGCGGGGGGGCCAGCGTCGTCCGCCTCGAGTCCAAGGCGATGGACGTCCTGGTCCATCTCGCCGGGCGGGCGGGCGAGCTGGTGAGCCGCTCCGAGCTCCAGGACACGGTCTGGCAGACCGAGTTCGTCTCCTACCACACGGTCGCGGGGCGCATCTTCGAGCTCCGCGAAGCTCTCGAGGACGACGCGAAGGAGCCGCGCTACATCGAGACCATTCCCAAGCGCGGCTACCGGCTGATCGCCCAGGTCGGCTTCGGCGAAGGCAGAGAGCCCGACCCCGGCGTGCTGGCGGAGGTGCGGCGGGAGGACCCCGACGAGCGACCACCCTACCCGGGCCTCGAGCCGTTCTCCGAGGCGGACGCCGGCGACTTCTTCGGCCGCGAGGTCGAGGTCGCGGCGCTGTGGCGCAAGATCGCCGACCGCCGGCTGCTGGCGGTGGTCGGCCCCTCGGGCGCGGGCAAGAGCTCGCTGGTGCGGGCCGGGGTGGTGGCGAGGGCGCCCGAGGGGTGGCAGGCGGTGGTGTGCCAGCCGGGGGAGGAGCCGTTTCTGGCCGTGGCGCGGGCGCTCGCGCCGGACCTGGTCGACGACGCGGAGGAGATGCGGCGGCTGCTGGCCTTTGCGGACCCGGACATGGCGCTGGCGGTGGCGGCGCGCTGGCGGGGGCGGTGGGACGAGGCGCTGGTGGTCGTCGACCAGCTCGAGGAGCTCTTCACCCT
>CAYTJW010000151.1:5935-9503 GCA_964438135.1 uncultured Thermoanaerobaculia bacterium | reverse complement strand
GCCGAGACCGGGCGGGTGCCCGCTCGCCGCTGCGCCGGCGCGAATGCCCGCGCCGGCCTCGACGTCGTGCCGGGTCGACCCCGCCCGTCGAGGCGCTTTCGACCGCACCCGGTCCCTGGCGAGCCCGACGCGGCAGCGAGGACCGCGCTCCCTCGAGGACCCTGGCCCGCAGGGAGCGGCTGCCGCCAGCGCGCCCGGTCAGGGAGCCGCGCTTCGTGGCGGTCGGGACGGGCGGCGCCTCACTCCGACGCTCGTTCGGTCCGCTCCCGGATCGCGCGCACCCAGTCGTCGAGGGTCACGTCGCGGAACAGCACCTCGCGCTCGGCCGCGTAGTCGCCGCGGCCGGGCTCGAACAGGACGCGGTAGCGGACGGCGTCGGCGACGCCGAGTCCGGCGACCAGCGCCACCCACGCGTCGGCCTGCAGCTCACCGGCGTTTCTCATGGTTCCCCCTCGACCGCGCGCAGCATGGCGACCGGGTCGACGCACGCAGTGCGGAGCGCGGAGCGGTTGCGCGCCGCAACCGTCGCCAGGCGCCGGTCGGTGGTCACCAGGTGCGTGCAGCCCGCACTTTCGGCGCTCGCGACGTGCAGCGCGTCCAGCGGCCGCATGCCCAGCTGCTCGACCTCCCGGGCGCGGGCCACCACCTCGTCCGAGAGCACCTGGACCTCCCGCACCGCGGACAGGAGGGCGGCAACCCCGTCACGCCGGATCGGGTCCGGGTTGCGGGCGTTCTCCGCCTCCAGCACCACCGACGAGACGAGCTCGACCCGGCGGTCCGCGGCCGCCTCGAGCAGGCTCGCGACGGCCAGCGCCTCGATCCTCACCCTCTCGCTCACCACCGTGTCGTACGGTCGCTTCCAGGCGCACCGGTCCAGGTAGATCCGGAGCCCCATCCCCCGAGCGTAGACCCGAGTCCCCCCGCGGGCAAGGGGTGCATGGCTGCACCCGCCCAACCACCCCGGCCTGCCAGTGAAGCGCCTTCGGTTGACCGTCATCCCGAGGGCCGCATTCCCGATCCCTGCCTGGTAACCGCTTGCGTTTCAGCGAGTACGGACCGTACTCCGAGCCATTCTGCACCTTCCAAGCAACCGAAGCGCCAGACCCCGGCTACTTGCCGTCAAAACGGCCGACCAAAGGGCGGCCGTAGCGGTGCTCCCTACTAACATGATCCGCGCTCGCCGAGTCTCGAACAGTTCAGGTGCTTTGCGGTCAACAGCTTGCAATGGCGCCACGCCGTGTCCATGTTAGTCGTCGGAACCAGTGCCCCGACGGGGCATGAGGCCGCTCGGAATGACCGGTGAGCGCCTCCCCAGGTCCGGGCGTGATACGGCGAAGCGGTGTCGGGGGCAGGGGCTGAAGCCCCTGCCTACGACGCACGACGTTACGGCAGAACGTGTTCCACGTAGGCGCAGGCTTCAGCCTGCGCCCCCAGCACCGGCGCACGGACCGCGAGCCTCCAGGCCCGCTCCCCGCGCGCCGCAGCGGCGCAGGCGCGCCTGGAGGCGCGCGGTCCTCGGAGGCCCCGGTCATCGGTGCGTCGGTGTAGGCGGCGGCTCGAGCGACCTCCAGCTCCGCCAGGGATTCCTCGCCCGGGCACGCCCGCCCGCTCGAAATGACAGGTGAAGGCAGCGCTTCATGGCCGTCACAACGGCCGCCCCAGGGGCCGTGGCGGTGCTCGGCACGGCAGGCAATCGAAGCGCTGCAGGAGGTTCCGCTGTCTACGCGCAGGCCAGCACGGCCGGGCGAGCCCGGTGACGCGGGGCCTCGTGATACCATCGGGACGATGGCCACGCTCACCATCTCCGACGAGGTGCTGGCGGTCCTGCCGGGCGGTCACCCGGGCGCCGGGGAGCAGATCCAGGAGCTCGCCGTGCTCGAGCTGTACCGGCGGCGGGTGATCTCGAGCGGCCGGGCCGCCGACCTGTTGGCGATGGGGCGCGAGGAGTTTATCCGCTACGCCAGCCGACTCGGCATCCCGTACGTCGACCTCGACGGCGTCGAGCTCGAGCGGGAGCTGGAGGCGGCGCGCCGCCGGTGACGACCTCGGGCCCGGTCGTCGCGGACGCCAGCCCCTTGATCGCCTTGCAACGGGTGGGCCTGCTCCATCTCGTGCGTGACCTCTTCGGTCAGGTGACCGTCTCGCCGGCGGTTGCGGCGGAGGTCTTTGGCGCCGAGCAGGCCCCGGCGTGGGTCGCGGTCGCCTCCCCTTCGAACCGGCCGTCGCTGCCGACCAACCTCGGTGCCGGCGAGCGCGCGGCGATCGCCCTGGCGCTCGAGCTGGGAGTGGCGGCGGTGATCCTCGACGACCTCCCGGCCCGGCGGCTCGCGGCGTCGCGCGGCCTGCCGGTGATGGGCACCGTCGCGGTCCTGCTGATCGCGAAGCGCCGGGGACGGCTTCAGGCCGTCGCGCCCGCCCTGAGCAGGCTCCTCGAGGCGGGCTTCCGGCTGTCCGAGCCGGTCCAGAGGGCCGCGCTCGAGGAAGCCGGCGAAGGCTGACCGGGTCGCCGTCGCCTGCCGTGCGCCCGAGCGCCGTCGACGCCCACCGCGAGGGGCGGTGGGCCATGCCGTGGCGGAACGTCCTGGTTGCGGGGGGCTTCGCGTCTCGAACGGCGCGCGACCTCGAGGCGACCGGCATCCCGTGACCGGTGCTGGTGGCGCCGGACAGCACGATCGCCGCCCTGCCGCCGGACACCCGCGGCAGGCGGCTCGAGAGGGCTCTCGAGCTTCTCCTGCCGTTGGCCCCGCCCGCGGGCTCTTCGCCGGTTGACGGCTCGTGACCGGTCACCTAGACTGGTCACATGAGGGTCATCACGGCGAGCGAGCTCAAGGCGAGGTGCCTGGCGATCCTGGACCAGGTTGCGGCGACCGGGGAGACGGTGACCGTCACCAAGCGCGGTCGGCCGGTGGCGCGCATCACCGCCGCGAGCGGCGTGGCCGAGCCATTCCCGCAGCAGACGCTGGGGGGTACGGTGGAGGTGCTCGGCGACATCGTCGCCCCGGCGCTGCCGAGCGGTGACTGGGAGGTCGAGCAGGGGGGTCGAGAGTGAGAGCCCTGCTCGACACCCACGTCCTGGTCTGGTGGCTCGAGGGGAGCCCTCGCCTGTCGACTGGCCTGCGCGAGGTGCTCGACGCGGCGGCGCCGGGTGCGCCGCTGCTGGTGTCGGGCATCACCCTGTGGGAGGTGGCGACCCTCGTCGCCCTGGGCCGGCTGCGGATGCGGATCCCCCTCCGCGACTGGTTGGAGAGGGCGGTCGCCCCGCCCCTGGTCGAGCTGGTCGGCATCTCGCCCGCGATCGCGGCGGAGGTGGCGACGCTCCCCGACTCGTTCCGCCGCGACCCGGCCGACCGGATCCTGATCGCCACGGCCCGGGTCCTGGGCGCCACCCTGGCGACCCAGGACGAGCGCATCGTCGCCTCGGACCTGGTCGCGACGGTCAGCTGAGGCCGCTGGCGGTCCCCGGCCGATCGCGCGCCGGCCGCGCCGGGGCGGCAGCCGAGGCTCCTCGCCGGGCAGCGCGCGGTCGACCTGCACCGGGCGGCCGAGCGGGCGAGCCCGCTGCCGGGTC
>CAYTJW010000151.1:0-5835 GCA_964438135.1 uncultured Thermoanaerobaculia bacterium | reverse complement strand
GGGGGCCCGAGCCTCAGCTGTCCAGCCCCAGCTCCTTGAGCTTGCGGTAGTAGGTGGTCTTGCCGACGCCGAGGAGGGCGCTCGCGACCAAAGCCGTCACGGGCCCCGACGACCGGGACCTGGCGTCCGCCCTGCTCAGCGCAGAATCTCCCTCTGGCGCTGGGCCGCTTCCTCCGGGCTGAGCACTCCCGCTGCGAGCAGCCGTTTGACGGCCTCCAGGCGGTCGCGATCGGGGGCCGTGGCGCGGGCCGCGGTATCCCAGTCGCGCCCCAGCTCGGGCGGGAGGAAGAGCGCCGTGGCCACAGGCAGCCTCTTCAACACTGCGCCGCCCTGGTCGGAGAAGGCTACCTCGGTGGTGCCTCCTGGACGGTACGACCGCCACCATGGGCTGACGTCGATGGACGCCGATCCGTCGGCTGATGTGGTCGCGCAAGACCGCAAGGTGGTGCCGGTCGGACAGGCGCACACCACAGCGTCCGGGATCGGGACTCGCCGGATGACGTCTTGTGTCAGCTCTTCCTGTTGACTGCCGATCGTGCTGCGTGACTCGTGGCAGTTGGCGAACATGCTCTCCTCGGACCCGCGGTCCATCGCTCCCGCGAAGAGGCCCGGAAGCACGAGCGCGTCGGCCCAGTACGCCCACCAACCGGGCTTGCAGCGCTTCTCGACCTGGATAGTCTCGTACTCCTCCGTGACCACGAGAGTGACCATGCGATCAGCGCTCATCTGGAGGTGAATGCGGCCTTGCTGAACTTCAGTCTGCACCTCTGGAGGGCCCTCGATTGGGGACGCATCTGCCTGGCCACTTGCCCCGCCCACGATTCGCTCATGCCGCGCGACGAGCTTCCCCCTCTCGGTTGTCGGTTTGCTGCGTTTCGCGTGCGAGATGGCCGATGCTGTGGCGCAGCCCTGCAGGGAAGCCGCCATCATGGTCAAGACCGCGAAGGGCAACGTCGGGTTTCGCATGGAACGGCGTCGCATGACACAGTCCTCCAACCGCAGGAGCGCTACGGCTCAGACCCCCGGGTGGTTCGCCTTGATCTCGTCGATCTGTCTTCGGACGTTGCGCGTCTCCCCACTGACCCGAGTCGCCTCGGCCTGCAGGCTCTGGTCCTCGCTCGTGAAGACCGACTCGAGGATCAGCCCCTGTCGCCTGAGGTCCGCGAGCTCCCGGCGTCGCCGGTCGACCTCACCCGCGCGGCCCTCCAGCTGCGCCAGCCGGACCTGCAGCCCAGCCAGCTCCTGGCGGGCTTGCTCGACTTCGCCTACGTCCTCGACGGTGCCGCGTAGGAAGTTGAAGAGGATGTGCCGCGTCGCCCCGCTGTCGACGCGGACCTGCCTGCGCAGCGTGGAGCCCTGCCGGCGGCCCACGACCTCGTAGGCCCCGACCGGAACCCCCTTCAGGTCGACGGTGTCCTTGACCTTGTCGATCGTCTGCCCCAGCTCTGCGACCACGATGACGCAGTCGACCGGGATCGACTGGACGCGGAGGTTGCCGGTCTCCTGGCGCAGGCCGCCGTCCGCGCTCTCGCCGGATTGCTCGACGACGACGGCGCGCCGCAGGGTGTCCACCTCCACCACCAGAACCTGGCCCTTGCGCAGCGTCACGTCCCGCTCCCACGGCGCGTAGCCGTCCCTGGTCGCCTTCACTCGGTGCGATCCGACCGGCACGTTCTCCAGGACCAGGCCGATGTCGGGCTGGGTCGTGCCGGCGAAGGTCCCGTCGAGAAACACCCTCACTCCGGGCGGGCACTTCACCTGGATGTAGCCGACCTCCTGCGCCGCGACCGGGGCCAACCCTGTCGCCAACAGCAGGGCGAAGAGGGCGCCCACAGTTGGCAGCAACCCCGCCTTGGGGTGGACGTTTCCGTGCAACGAGCCACTCATGGCGTCCTCCCGAGATCGCGCAGCGAAAGCGCGGCTGCGCTCCAGACCTGCCTCCTCCTCGCCGAGCCGCCCGGTGCGCTCACCCGGCCCGCCGCCTCGCGAGCTCGGCGATGCGTCTCCGGTAGGCGTCGGCGATGCAGGTGGTGCTCGCTTGCTCGCCGACGGCGCAGCGGGCTCGGTCAACGACCCAGTACCGCTGCTCGGTCTTCAGCTGGGCGGCGCGTGGCGAGTTCGGCCCCAGGCCGGCGAGCAGCTCTTCGTACGCGGTCGCCATCTCCCGGTCCAGGCGCGCCAGCCCTGCGTCGGCGCAGATGGTCAGCTCGACGGCGCTCCCGGCGCGCCCGCAGTCGAACGAAGGTCCCTCCCGGGGCGTGGTCGGGCAGGTAGATGTGACGATGGCGGGCACCTCGGGCGTGTCGCCCCGCACGGCCTTGCTCCCCTGGTGACGGGCGTCTGGCGGCAGGCGGGCCAGCGCCCGGCGGCTGGAGAGCGCGAATGGGCTTAGCGGGTACCTGACGGCAGCGACCTCGAAGCCGACCGCGGCGGCGACGACGTGCCCACGGGAGCCTGCGTCGCGGGCCCGGTGGTAGAGCCTAGCCGAGCTGGCGCAGTACACCCCGTACCACGCCGCCGCGACGGCCACGGCCATGCCGGCGGCGACCTTCGCGGCCAGGGCCGAGCTGAAGTGCGGGCGCGCTGTCTCGCTCATCGGGGCAGCCTCTCCAACGCTGCTCCGGCAGCGATGATGTCCTCGGCGCTGGCCTCCTCGTCAGTGAGCACCTCGAAGCTCTCAATCGCCTCGAGGGCCGCGACCGCCTGCTGCACATCGGTCGGGCTCGCGCGTAGGGCGGCTTCCGCCAGCGAGCAGCGGTCGCCGTCGGGAGTCGGGACGATCCTCATGTCCGTCACGAGGTATCCGACGTCCTGGTAGACGAGCACGTACGTGACGACCTCCGCGGGGTCCTCGGCGATGGTGGTGCCCCTGAGGTAGGGCGCCTGCGTGACGATCCAGTCCTTGCTGTACTGGTTCAGGCTGACCGTGTTGCCCGCGCCGTCCTGGACCAGGACCTGCTCTGCGGCGAGAGAGATGGCTTCCTTGGTCAGCCGTTTCGGGTCTCCTTCGAAGCGCTCGTACATGACCGCGGCGGTGACCGCCGCGGCGAGGGCGCGCCGCTGGGTCTCGGGATCCTGGGCTGCGCGCCCGACCTTCTCGGCGATCAGTTGGACCCTGGCACCGACGGCCGGTCCGTGCTCTGCATAGACCCGTGTGAGCCGGTTGGCGATGTCGCGGGAGTGGTTCTCGTAGGCGCGCAGGGCACTGCGAGCCACAGCGGCGCCGCATCGGTCCATCGCCCCCCGGACCGACTCGCCGACCTCCGGTCCGTAGCGCTCGTACGCGGACCGGAGGCGATCGCCGGCTGCAGGCCCGAACTCCTCGTAGCCTTCGCAGACCCGTGCGCCGACGCTGGCACCGAGCCGGTCGGCAGAGTCCAGGACGCGCTGCCCGACGTCGGGACCCAGACGCTCCATCAGCCCGGACGCTCGGCCAGCCAGGGCCGAGCCGTGCACCTGGTAGGCCTGTCGCAGGCGCTCGCCGGTTGCCGAGCCGTAGCGCTCGTACGCCGCGGCCAGCTCCCGACCGGCCGCGGGCCCGTACCGCTCGACGGTGTCGCTCACCGCCTCCGCGGCCCGGTCGCCGACGGTCTGGCGCAATCTCTCCACCTGGGCGCCTACCGCCGGGCCGTAACGTCGTGAGATCTCGGAGGCGCGTCGCTGGAGGCCGTCGGCCGCCCGCTCCTGGAGACGCCCCGCCTCGCTCGCGCCGCGGCGGTATGCATCGTTCGCGCGGTGCTGGAGCTCGCGCGACGCTCCGTCGACGCGCTCGCGTGCGCCCTGCATCGCCCGGCGAGCCCGGTCCCCCCATCCCTCCTGGGCGTGGGTGGTGCCAGACAGCAGGATCGCGGCGGCAACGAGCAGCAGGGCGACGCGGGTTGACCTGGCAGAGCCGGGGAAAGCTGGGGGCGAAATGGGCATGGCCGCCGTTCCTCCGCCGCCGGGTTGAGCAATGGTCGTGCCCGTTCCCGCGGTGTCGCCTGGCGCTCGTAGTGCCGTATTCGGGACGGAGGGTTTGTCCGGCGCGTCGAGGGGCTCCAGGATGGGGACTGGGTTCGCCCGTTCCCACTCCGCAGGCGCGAGGCCCCGTCCTCAGACCGAAGGCGATGAGTGGTGCGCAGAGAGGAGCGGGCTTGGGCGCAGTCGGTCTCACCCGATCCAGCCTGCGGGCGATCGCCAAAGACGGGTTTGGGACGCCCTCTCCGGCCGATCTGCGAGCGAGCCCCGTGGGTGCTCAGTGGCGAGATACCCCCATCAGGTATACTCGAGCGGGTGGCGATCCGCAGCTTCGCGAGCCGGACGGTGGAGGAGTTCTTTCGGACCGGGGAGGTCGGTCGCAGGGCCGGTTGGGGCTGCGTGGCCGGCGTGGTGGCGAGGAAGCTGGACATGGTCGACTTCGCGGCGAGGCTGAGCGACCTCGCCTCCCCGCCTGGGAACCGGCTCGAGGCGCTGACCGGGCGGCTCGAGGGCTCGCACAGCATCCGGGTGAACGAGCGCTGGCGGGTGGTGTTCCGGTGGACCCCCTCCGGCCCGGCCGAGGTGGACGTGGTGGACTACCACTGAGGAGGCAGGATGAGCGCGGAAGCGTTGCGTCGCCGACGACCGACCACACCGGGGGAGATCCTCCGGGAGGAGTTCCTGCGCCCTCTGGGCATGACCCAGCGGCGGCTGGCCGCGCATCTCGGCTGCGACGTCAAGGTCGTCAACCGGATCGTCAACGGGCGCACGCGGGTGACGGCCGACATGGCGCTGCGGCTCGGGGCAGCGTTCGCGACCTCGCCGGAGCTCTGGTTGAACGCCCAGCGCGCGGTCGACCTGCACCGGGCGGCCGAGCGGGCGAGCCCGCTGCCGGGTCCTCTCCTGAAGGCGGGCTGACCGGGGGGCCCGAGCCTCAGCTGTCCAGCCCCAGCTCCTTGAGCTTGCGGTAGTAGGTAGTCTTGCTGACGCCGAGGAGGGCGCGGGCGCGGGCGGGGTCGCCGGCGGCCACGCTGAGGGCCACCTGGAAGGCCTCGCGCTCGGCACGGTGGACGGCGTGCTCGAGGCCGAGCGGCGGGCCGGGCGGGCTGCCGTCGAGGGCGGCGCGGACCTCGGGCGACAGGTGCTCGACGGACAGCGGCTCGCCCGGCTCGAGGCGGAGGACCGCGGCGGCGACCTGGTGGCGCAGCTCGCGGACGTTGCCGGGCCAGGGGTAGTCGAGCAGGGCGGCCAGGGCGCCGCGCGTCACGCCCGGGCTCGAGCGTCCGCCCCGGGCCAGCTCCTCGCGCATGAAGTGGCTCACCAGCAGCGGGATGTCCTCGCGGCGGGCGACCAGGGACGGGACCTCGGCGACGAACGCCGCCAGGCGGTGGAAGAGGTCGGCGCGGAATCGGCCGGCCGCGACCAGGTCCCGGATCGGCCGGTTGGTGGCGGCGACGAAGCGGACGTCGACCCGCTCCAGGCGGCGGCCGCCGACGCGGTGGAAGCCCTGGCCGTCGAGCACCCTGAGCACCAGGGCCTGGGTCTCGAGGGCCATGTCGCCGATCTCGTCCAGGAACAGGGTACCGCCCGCGGCCTGCTCGACCAGACCGGGCCGGGCCTCGACGCCGGTGGCCACGCCGCGCTCGATGCCGAACAGCTCGGCCTCGAGCAGGTCGCGCGGCAGGGCGGTGCAGTTGACCTCCACGAACGGCCCCGCGGCCCGGGGCGAGCGGTCGTGCAGCCAGCGCGCCAGCACCTCCTTGCCGGCGCCCGAGGGTCCGGTCAGGAGCACCGGGATGGCGCCGCGGGCGACCTTGCCCGCCTCGCGGTAGAGCTCGCGCACGAGCGGGCTCGAGGTGCCCGGCGGCGGCAGGTCGG
>CAYTJW010000150.1:0-9529 GCA_964438135.1 uncultured Thermoanaerobaculia bacterium | reverse complement strand
CCCCCTGGGGCGACGCGGGCGCCGGCTCGGGCTTGGGCTCGGCGGGCGCCGGCCGCCGGGCCTCGGGCTTCTGCATGAAGACCTGCCCCTCGAAGCTGGCCCCGTCCTGGATGACGATGCGGGGGGCGGTGATGTTGCCGTGCAGGGTGGCGGAAGGCCGCAGCTCGATCCGCTCGTCGGCGCTGATGTCGCCCTTGACGGTGCCGGCGACCACCACGAGGCGGCCGTGCACCGTCGCCTCGACCCGGGCGCCCTCCAGGACGGTCAGCTGGCCCGTGCCGACCACCTCGCCCTTGAGCTCGCCCTCGATCTGTACCTCGCTGGTGGCGCTCAGCTTTCCCTCGAAGCGGGCGGAGCGGCCGAGGAGGGTGTGGTCGGCGGCTGCGGCGGGCGGTTTCGCGGCCGGCCGGGGCGGTGTCGGCTGGGCCGGGGGTGGCGCGGCAGGGGAGGGGCGGTCGTCGCGACCGAAGAGACCCATGAAGGTGCCTCCGTGGAGCTCGAGCTCGGGGGGTGGAGCGGGCAACGGGATTCGAACCCGCGACCTTCAGCTTGGGAAGCTGACACTCTACCAGCTGAGTTATGCCCGCCCACGGCGGAACGCGAATGTAGCACAGCGGCTGGCGGCGGACAAGGGCCGGGGCCCGCTCACCTCAGGAGCTGCTCGAGGTAGGTGGCGGTGAGGACCACGCCGAACCCGGTCGCCCCGCGCGAGAAGCCGTTGTGCTCCCGCTCGTGGTAGGCGACGCCGGCGATGTCGAGGTGGGCCCAGGCCACCTTGTCCGGCACGAACTGCTTGAGGAAGGCGCCGGCCGTGACCGCTCCGCCCCAGCGGTCGCCGGAGTTCCTGAGGTCGGCCCAGTCGCTCTTGAGGTAGCTCAGGTACTCGTCGTAGAGCGGCAGGGGCCAGACCCGCTCGCCGACGGTCTCGCCGAGGCGGACCAGGGTGTCGACCAGCTCGTCGTTGTTGCCCATGATGCCGGCCGCCTCGCAGCCCAGGGCGACCTTGCAGGAGCCGGTGAGGGTCGCGTAGTCGATGACCACGTCGGGGTTGAAGCGGCCGGAGTAGTGCAGGGCGTCGGCGAGCAGCAGCCGGCCCTCCGCGTCGGTGGAGTCGATCTCGACCGTCTTGCCGCTGGCCATGGTGACGATGTCGCCGGGGCGCAGGGCGGTCCCGGACGGCATGTTGTCGGCGGCCGGGATGAGACCCACGACCTTGATCGGCAGCTCGAGCTCGCCCACCGCCCGCATCACGCTCAGGACGGTGGCCGCGCCGCACATGTCGTACTTCATCCAGCCCATGCCCTTGGCCGGCTTGATGGAGATCCCGCCGCTGTCGAAGGTGACGCCCTTGCCGACCAGGACGATGGACTTCTTGGGCTTCTTCGGGCGGTGCTCGAGCACGATCAGCCGGGGCTCCTCGACCGAGCCCTTGCCCACGGCCAGGATGCCGCCCATCTTCTCCTTGAGCAGCTCGCGCGGGCCGAGGACGGTGACGCGGACCCCGGTCACCTCCTCGGCCATGTCGCGGGCGGCGGCCGCCAGCGCCTCGGGGGTGAGGTCGTTGGCCGGCCGGTTGCCGAGGTCGCGGGCGAGCTGGACCGACCCGCGCTGGAGACGGACCCGCTGCAGGCGGGCCTCGAGCTCCTCCTCGCTCTCCCCGGCCATGGGCAGGATGTGGAGGCCGTCGATCTTGTCGAACTCGTTCTTCTTCGACTTGAAGTGGTCGAAGGTGTAGTCGGCCAGGGCCGCCTCGCGGAGCACGAACAGCCGGGACTCGGCGTCGGCCATGCCGTGCACCCGCACCGGCACCGCCAGGCCGATCTGGTACTCGCGGTTCCTGGTCGCCTGGCGGATGACCCGCTGCAGGGCGGCGCGCAGCCGGCCGTGGCTGACGCCCCGCTCCTCGCCCAGGCCGACGAAGGTCAGGCGGCGCGCGGCGGCCAGCGGGCACTCGCCGGAGATGACCTCGCCGTCCTCGCCGCGGGGGCCGAGCGCCTCGGTCTTGTCCCGGAGCGCCTTGCGCTCCTTGGCGTTGAGCTCGAGCGCCTCGATCGGGCTCGAGCCGGCGCAGTGCAGGACGTAGAGGCAGTCGAGGGGCTCTTCTGGTGCTTGTCTGAGCTGGTAAAGATCTGCCATGTCAGCAGTTACTCCCGAGGACCATCCAGTCGGCGGCGGATTATAGCACACCCTGGCGGCGGTCGGAGTCGCGGGAACGACGACCCTCCTGAGAACGGGCGCGTCCAAGGACGAGGCCGACGCGCTCGTCGCACCTTCGCTGGGGGCACAGGCTCAAGCCGCGCCTGCGGCTGAGACTCGCCGCCGGGGCGTCCGGCGATGCAGGCAGGGGCGTGTCGCCTCGGCGCCGACCGCCGTGCCGCCGCCTGGCGGCGCGCAGTCTGAACGAGGCTCAGCTGACAGCCGCTCCCATCCGGGCTACGCTGCCGCCGTGCGGTCGTTCCTGCGCGTCCTGGCTCTGGCGCGGCGCCACGCCGGCTGGGCGGTGGTGACGCTGGTCGCCATGGTCATGGTGGCCGGGGCGACCGTCTTCGCGTACAACCTCGTCCGCCCGGTGTACGACCAGGTGCTGCGGCCGGCCGGGGCGGCGCCGGTGGCCGGGGCGGCACGCGGCGGTCTGGTGGGCCAGCTCGACCGGGCCGCTGAGGTGGCGCAGGGGTGGCTCCGCGACCGGATCCCGAGCCATGCGGGGGCGGTGGTGGCGCTCATCCTGCTGGCCGTCGCGGCCAGGAGCCTGTTCACCTTCCTCGCCCGTTACGCCATGGCGCGGCTCGGCCTCGCCACCGTCCGCGACCTCCGCGACGCGCTCTTCGACGCCCTCGTGGCCCAGAGCCCGGCCTACTTCCACGGCACCTCGTCGGCCGCGCTGGTGGCACGCGCGGTGAGCGACGTGCAGCTGGTGAACGAGGCCCTGGCGGAGCGTTTCGGCGACCTGTTCGAGGACCTGCTGACCGTGGCCGTGCTGGTCGTCTACCTGTTCTCGCTCGACTCCCGGCTGGCGCTGGCGGTGGTGGTGCTGGCGCCGCTGCTGCTGGCGCCGGTGGTCCGCCTCAGTCGCGCCCTGCGCCGGGAGGCCAGGCGGGCCCAGGAGCGGATCGGTGACCTGGCCAGCGTGCTCGACGAGACCCTGGCCGGCCTCCGCGTCGTGCAGGCCTTCCGCATGGAGTCGGTGCAGGCGGGGCGCTTCCGGCGCGCCACCCGGCAGCACTTCCGCGCCAGCCTCAGGGCGCGGGCCATCCAGGCCGCCAACGCCCCCCTGATGGAGGTGGTCGGCGCGGCCGGGGCGGTGGCGCTGATCGCGTACGCGTCGCTCGAGATCCGCGCCGGGGCGATGACGCTCGGCGACCTGTCCGCGTTCCTGCTCGCGGTCTACGGCGCCTACAACCCGGTCAAGCGGCTGAACAAGCTCAACCTCGCGCTGCAGCAGGCGGAGGTGGCGGCGCAGCGGGTGTTCGAGGTGGTCGACGCGCCGGTGGCGATCGCCGACCGCCCGGGTGCGCGGGCGCTCTCAGGCATCGGCGGCGGCGTCCGGCTGGAGGGGGTGTCCTTCGCCTACGAGGGGGAGCGCTGGGTCCTGGACGGCCTCAACCTGGAGATCCCGGCCGGGCGGACGGTGGCGCTGGTCGGGCCCTCGGGCGCCGGCAAGAGCACCATCGCCCAGCTCATCCCGCGCTTCTTCGACGCCCAGCGGGGCTCGGTGCGGGTCGACGGGCAGGACGTGCGCGACGTGACCCTGGCCAGCCTGCGGGCGCTGATCGGCCTGGTGACGCAGGAGACGATCCTGTTCAACGACACGGTGCGGAGCAACATCGCCTGCGGGCGGGCCGACGTCCCCCTGGCGGAGGTGGAGGCGGCAGCGAGGGCCGCGTCGGCCCACGAGTTCGTGCTCGCCCTGCCGCGGGGCTACGACAGCGTGGTCGGCGAGGCCGGGGTCCGGCTCTCGGGCGGCGAGCGGCAGCGGCTGGCGATCGCCCGCGCCCTGCTCAAGGACCCGCCGATCCTGATCCTCGACGAGGCGACCTCGGCCCTCGACGCGGAGTCGGAGCGACTGGTGCAGGGGGCGCTGGACGCCCTCATGCGCGGGCGGACGACGCTGGTGATCGCCCACCGACTGACGACCGTGCGCCGGGCGGACCTGATCGTCGTCGTCGACCGCGGTCGGGTGGTGGAGACGGGCCGGCACGAGCAGCTGCTGGCCGGCGGCGGGCTGTACCGGCGCCTGGTGGAGATTCAGGAGCTGAAGGAGGGGTGACGACCATGACGCTGTCGAGCATGACCGGGTTCGGGCGGGCGCGCGGCGAGCTGTCCGAGCGCCTCTCTCTGTCGGTGGTGGTGCGGGCGGTCAACCACCGCTTCCTCGACCTGCAGGTTCGGGTCAACCTGCGCGAGGAGATGCCGGAGGCCGAGGCGATCGTGCGCGAGGTGCTCGGCGCCCGGCTCGAGCGCGGCCGGGTCACGACCCAGCTGGTGTTCGAGCGGACCGGCTCGAGCGGGGCGCGCGTCTCGGTCGACCGCGCCGCGGTGGCGAGCGTGCTCGAGCAGCTCCGCCAGGTCGCGACCTCGCTCGGCGGCGGCGCGGCGGTGGAGGTGCGCGACGTCCTGGCGGTGCCCGGGCTGGTGGTGGTCACGAGCGACGAGACCGAGCTCGACGGCCGCGAGCAGGAACGGCTGCGGCAGCTGGTCGGGGCGGCCTGCGCGCAGCTCGAGGGGATGCGGCGCGAGGAGGGCGAGCACCTCGTCGCCCAGGTGAGCGACGAGCTGGGCAGCCTGCGGGGCTTCCTCGACTGGCTCGAGCCGCAGCTCCCCGAGCTGCGGCAGCGGCTGCTCGAACGCCTGCGCGAGCGGCTGGGCGAGCTGCTCGCCGGCGGCCCGCTCCCGGACGAGGGCCGGCTGGCGCAGGAGGCCGCCCTGGCGGCGGACCGCGCCGAGGTCGGCGAGGAGGTGGTGCGCCTGCGCAGCCACCTCGCCGCGTTCGCCCTCCACCTCGAGCGGGGCGGGGCGGTCGGCCGCACCCTCGACTTCCTGTGCCAGGAGGTCAACCGGGAGCTCAACACCCTGGCCTCGAAGTGCCGCGAGCTGCCGGTGGTCGAGCGGCTGGTGGGCGCGCGCGCGGCCACCGAGCGCGTCCGCGAGCAGGTGCAGAACCTGGAGTGAGGCGCGCCGGCCTTCCCCCGCTGCGTCCCCCCGTGCCCGCACCCGGTCCCGCCGGGACGGGTGGGGAACGCGGTGAGCAGGCCCCGCGTCGGCGCCGATCGGCGCGTGCCGTGACCCCCGGGCAGCCGCAGCCGGGGGCGTCGGCCGCTGGCACGGTGGGACGCCACTCGACCGGCGGGGCGGGCTCCGCTAGACTCGAGTCGATGGCCCATGCCTGACGCCGACGTCGTCGCGGGGCTGCAGGCCCAGCTCCTCGAGTACCGGTCGAGCCTGGTCGACCCGGTGACCGGCCTGCCGGCCTTGCCGCTGGTGATGGGCGAGATCGCCCGGTGGTTGGAGCAGAGCCCGGTCGTCGTCATCCTGGTGCGGATCGAGCAGGAGCAGAGCCTCGAGGGCGTGATCGGCTGGGAGCAGTACGACCAGCTGTTGCGGACCCTGGCCGACTCGCTGCGCGACGCCGTCGCGTCGAGCTCTGGCGCCCCGTCCCTGCTCTGCCAGCCATGGGTGCGGGGCGAGGAGTTCCTGGTCTTCACCGCCGACAGGCGGGCGGCGGCGCGGGTGTGCGAGGTGGTGCAGGAGGCGTGGGTCGCGGGCTCGACCGGGGGCGAGCGGCGGGCGCCGCTTCGCTTCGGCGAGGCGGTCGCCGTCCGCCACGGCGCGCTGCGGCTCGAGCGGTGCGTCTTCGCCGCCGTGGAGGAGGCGCGCCGCGACCTCGAGCGCCACCGCCAGAGCCTGGACGAGGGGCGGCTGGTCGAGCTCCGCGGCGTGCTGCGCGAGCGCCGCGTGCGGACCCTGTTCCAGCCCATCTTCCGGGTGCCGCAGCGGACCGTGGTCGGCCAGGAGGCCCTGTCGCGCGGCCCGGAAGGCAGCTACCTGGAGGGGGCCGACACGCTGTTCGGCTTCGCCGACCGGGCGGGCCTGCTGGGCGAGCTGGAGCGGCTGTGCGTCGAGCGCGCCCTCAACGCGGCGCACCGGCTGCCGCTCGGCTCGACCGTCTTCGTCAACCTGTCCGTGACCGGTCTCGAGCACCTGGAGCGGGACGCGGGGGGGCTCGCCCACGTGGTCCGCCAGTCGGGCTGGTCGCCGCGCGAGATCGTGCTCGAGCTGACCGAGCGCAACTACGCCGACAACCCCGACCTGCTCCGGCAGCGGGTGGGCGCCCTGCGGGGCCAGGGCTTCCGCATCGCCATCGACGACATGGGGACCGGGTACGCGTCGCTCAACGTGGTGGCCGACCTGCGGCCGGACTACATCAAGCTCGACCGCGTGCTGGTGCACGGCCTGGCCGGCGCGGCGATCAAGCGCAACCTGGTCACGGCCCTGACCGGCTTCGCCCGCACCGCCCAGACTCTGGTGATCGCCGAGGGGGTCGAGCGGCGGGAGGACGAGCAGGCCCTGCTCGAGCTCGGCGTGTCCCTGGTGCAGGGCTTCCTGCTCGGCTGCCCGCGGGCGGTGTAGAGGAGCTCCGGCCGGTCGCCACGGCGAGCTGTCAGCGGAGCCTCCTGCACGACCCCTGGTTCGGGCCCGGCGGCCCCGCCGTCGTCGAGCCGCTCAGGTGACCTCCCTGTCATCCCGAGCACCCGGCGGCCTCCGTGGCGGCCGGCTCGACGGCGATGAAGCGCCGCCTCGACCGCGCCACCTCCGACCCCGCTGCACACTCCCTGTCATCTCGAGGAGGCGCCGCAGGCGCCGACGAGAGATCCCTCCCGGAGAACCAGGCCGTCCGATCTCGGAGTATCTCCATCCGCGAGGGGAGGGACCCCTGTCGGGCGACCTCTCGCGCCACAGTCACCTGCGCCTCGCTGCTGCGCCGGTTTCCATCGCCGCGAGGGGCTCCCCGGCCGGGCCGAGCCCACCCGACCACCCCGGTCTCGGGGTGACAGGCCACCGGGGCTGTGCAGGAGGCTCCGCCGAGAGCTGAACGCTGTCCGCCGCAGCGGACCCAAGCCTGGCCTAGCGCTTGAAGAACCCCGTCGACGGCCGGCTGCCGCCGCCGCCCTCCTGCAGCCGCTGGTTGAGCTCCTTGATGCGCTCGTTGAGGGCGTTGATCTTCTGGGATGCCTCGTCGCGCAGGCGGGCCGCCTCGGAGCGCGCCTGGGCGAGCTGCTTGCGCGCCTCCTCGGCGTCGGAGCCGGAGTTGCTCAGGGTGGTGCGGAGGTCGGTGACCTCGGCCTCGAGCTGGGAGATGTGCTCGTCCTTCTCCTGCAGCTTGGCGCGGTGGCGCTCCTCCAGCTCCTCGTACAGCCGCTTGATCTCGAGCAGCTCGGTGATCTGCGAGAAATCCGCCGGTGACGGAGCCATCACGCCCTCCCTGAACTTCTCCTCGATGGTCGGGAACATCTTGCGCAGCTTGAGCGACAGGTCCTCGGGGTCCGAGGACGTCTGCCGCGCCGTCTCGTACTCGATGGCGTTGTGCGCCAAGAGCGCGATCAACGACTGGTTCATGCTCTGCATGTGGTAGTAGGAGACCGAGCTCTCCATCTCCTCGTGGATCTCCTTGATCTCGCCGGCCTCGATGTGCTTGGAGATCTTGGGCGAGTTGATCAGGATCTCGAGCGCCGGCAGCCGGCTGCCGTCCCGCCCCTCGACCAGGGTCATGGAGACGATCGCTCGCAGCACCAGCGCCAGCTGGCCGCGGACCTGGGCCTGCTGGTCGGTCGGGTACATGTCGATGATGCGGTCGATGGTCTGGGAGGCGGAGTTGGTGTGCAGGGTGGAGAACACCAGGTGGCCGGTCTCGGCCGCCGTGATGGCGGTGCTGACGGTCTCCAGGTCGCGCATCTCGCCGACCATGATGACGTCGGGGTCCTGCCGCATGCTGTTGCGCAGCGCCTCGTGGAAGTTCGGGGTGTCGGTGCCGACCTCGCGCTGGGAGATGGTGGCCTTGTCGTCGCCGAACAGGAACTCGATCGGGTCCTCGACCGTGACCACGTGGCACGGGCGGGTGGTGGCGATCTTGTGGATCAGGGCGGCGAGGGTGGTGGACTTGCCCGAGCCGGTGGGGCCGGTGACGAGGACCATGCCGCTCGGGTAGTCGGTCATCAGCCCCAGCACGTCGGGCAGCTTGAGGTCCTCGATGTTCTTGATCTCGTAAGGGATGCGACGAAAGACCGCGGCCATCGTGCCGCGCTGCTGGTAGACGTTGCAACGGAAGCGGGCGACGCCGGGGACGCCATAGCCCAGGTCGACCGCTTGCTGGGTCTCGAACTTGCGCATCTGCACCGGCGACAGGATGCCCTGCAGCATCTCCTCCACCTCGGCCGGCTTGAGCGGGTTGGCCTTGATCGGGATCAGGCGTCCCTGGATGCGGAGCAGGGGCGGGCGCATCGGCTTGATGTGGAGGTCCGATGCCCCCTTCTTGGTCATGAACATGAGCAGCTCTTTGAGCTCCACCGGTCAGTCCTCCCCGACTGCCTGCCACTCTAGCCCGATTGGCTCACCGTGTCACGTCGTGCGCTCCTGGCCTGCCGGACCCTGCAGCCCGCCCTCTCCGGTTCCCGTCTCGCCCGCCTCCGGCCAGCGGGGGAGGTGGACCATGAAGACCGAGCCCTTGCCCTCGCTGCTCTCGACCGCGATGCGGCCGCCCAGGGAGCGGACGATGCGCCGGCAGATGGGCAGGCCGAGGCCGCTGCCGCGGACGGGGCCGGCTCCCGGCGCCGTCTGGGGCAGGCGGACGAACTCGTCGAAGACCGTCCCGATCCGGTCGGCCGGGATGCCGGAGCCGGTGTCCTCGACGCTCAGGACCACCGAGTCCGGCTCGGACGCGGCGTGGACCAGGACCTGGCCGCCCCGGGGCGTGTACTTGATGGCGTTGTCGACCAGGTTGCGGAGCACCTGCTCGACCCGCTCGCGGTCGCCCCGCAGCGCCGGCAGGCCCTCGGCCATCCCCGCCTCGAGCTGCACGCCGGCCCGGCTGGCGATCGGCATCATGTCGGTCATGACCCTGGTCAGGACCAGCGCCACATCCACCCGGTCGATGTCCATGGGCAGCGAGCCGCTCTCGAGGGCGGCGAGGTCGACCAGGTCGAGCACCAGGCGGCGCAGTCGCAGCAGTGCCTCGTAGGTGATGCGGAGGAAGGACAACTGCTCGGGGCCGAGGCCGTCGGCCAGGTCGGAGAGGAGCGTCTCGAGGTAGCTCTGCACCACCTGCAGCGGCGTCTTCAGCTCGTGGGCCGAGGCGGACAGGAACGCGGTGCGGGCGTTGAGGGCGCGGTCCAGCTCCAGCTGGAGCCGGCGGATCTCCTCCTGCTGCCGGATGATCGCGGCCCGCATGTTGGCCTCGCGGTCGCGGCCGTTGCCGCTGGTGCGGGCCTCCGCCGCCGCGGCCAGCGGGCCGGGCAGCGGCTCGTCGGCGCGGTCG
>CAYTJW010000149.1:0-9546 GCA_964438135.1 uncultured Thermoanaerobaculia bacterium | reverse complement strand
CCCTGCTGCCTGGCCATGGACCTCGGCTGGGGCCGGGCGCCGGAGTGGGAGGAGGAGGTCGGCCTCGCCCCCGAGGAGGAGACCTGGCCGGTCGTGGAGGAGGCTGACCGCGTCGGCCTCAGCGTCAGGCTCGTTCTCGGCGACCCCGAAACCGTGGCGACCGAGATGCGACGCTCCCTCGCCGAGCCGTGGCGCCGGCTGCCGCTCGACCCGGGCGAACCGTGCCCGCTGCCCGAGGGCCTGTGCGAGGAGGCGGGCGGCCCGCGCGACGGGGCGCCGCTGGCCTGGACCCGCGACGACCTCTTCCTCGCCCGCCTGTGCGTCGCCGCGGCCGCGCACCGGGCGCAATGGGTGGTGGTGGCGCGGCGCGAGGCGCGAGCGACGGAGCAGGTCTACCTCGAGGCCCCGGACGGGGCCCTGCTCCAGCCCCTGAGCGGCGCCGCGGCGGCCGGGGTCGAGCTCCCGCCCGAGGTGCGGCGGGTGCGGCCGAGCCGGGTGCTCCGCCGCCTCCTCGAGGGCGGCCCCCTCACCTTCCGCACGCTCGTGCTCGACCCCGGCGGCGCGACGATCCGCCTCGACGGCGAGGCGTTGGCAGGCGGGGGCGCGAGTCTCGGGGCGCCGGACCTCGACGCCCTCAACCGCCGCCTGCGCTGGCCGCTCGAGCGGGGCTCCGACCCGGTCGTAGGCGCCCCGCTCGCGGCCCTCGCGAAGGGGCTCGGCGGGCTGCGGTCCTGGGGCGCACCGGAGCGGTACGACGCCCTCTGCCCCTTCGACGGCCCGGTCGAGCTGGCCATCGGCGCGGTGAGCAGCCCACGCTGGGCCTGGCAGGAGCTGCACGGCGAGCACGTGGTGCTCGGCCTCTGCCCGCACTGCCTGGCCTGCTTCGCGGCCAGGACCGTGGCGCTGGGCCGAGCGGGATGAGCTTCGAGCAACGGCGACGGGGCAGACAGGAGGCGGCAGTGACACGCGCGAAGACGAGGCGGATCCAGACCGGGGCGGGGGAGCTGGAGCTCGAGCTGCTCGGCCCGCCGCACGCGCAGCTGCGGCGCATCGCGCGCCACTGGCGGATGGGCGCGGTGGCGTCGAGCCCGCAGTCCGGGCAGCCGCACGGGCTCGTGTTCCAGATCGGCGAGGAGGAGACCTGGGGCTTCGTCCTGCAGTCGCTCCCCACGGACGAGGAGCAGGCACTGGTGTCGTTCCACCTCTACCGCCTCCTGATCGCGCGGGCGCTCCCCGGCTACCTCGCGCGGGGGCACGGCGGCGTCATGGCCCCGTGCCCCTACTTCCGGGAGCACCCGGGCGACGAGCTCGAGGCCGGCGTCGCGCTCTTCGTCGGCCCGGACGCGGCGAGCCGCCGCGAGCGGAGGGGGCCGGGGGAAGACAGGTACGACGCCCGGCTCGGCGCCGGCGCCACGGCGATGGTGCGCGACATGGTGGACGCGTTGTCCGCGGCGGCCGCGGCGGCGGACGTGCCGTTCGGCCCGTTCCTCTGCACCAGCCTCGAGCCTCGCCTCCGCATCGGCACCATCGCCATGACGCTGCTCGTCGAGGGACCGCGGGTGGTCGCCATCTCCTGCGCGCCGGAGGACGACGACCCAGTCTGGGAGTCGGTGGTCGCCTCCGGCTTCGAGCGGCTCGAGCACGTGCCGCTCGTGCCGGTGGCGCTCCCGGGGTGGCCGGCAGAGGACCTGACACAGGACCCGGGCCCGCCGGCGCCGGAGGACGACGACACCGGCGCCTCGGCCCCGAGCTGAGGGTGAGAGCATCGAAGGAGGTGAGATCGGTGGCGACGTGGATCTGCGGCCCGGAGGAAGAGATCGAGCTCGTGCTGCCGCGGCACGGGATGGGCAAACCGCGCCTCCAGCTGGTCGAGCCGGAGCACGCGGAGGGCACGCTCCGGCGCGGCCTGCCGGACCTCTGGCGGACGGTGCCGATCGACCCCGGCGAGCCGTGCCCGCTGCCGCCCGGGCTGCGCCAGGAAGCGCAATGGCCCCGCGACGGTGAACGCCTGGCCTCGACCTGCGACCTGCTCTTCCTCGGCCGGCTGCGGCTGGCCGCGGCCGCGGCCGGGGCGCAGTGGGTGGTGGCGCTCCGGGGCGGCCGGGGCGCGGCCTGGCAGGCCGTCTACCTCGAGGACCGCGACGGCGCCGCCCTGTCCCCGCTCTCCGGCACCCCGGTCGACGGCGTCGCCCTGCCGCCGGACGCGCTGCGGCTGCGACCGGGGCGCGTCCTGCGCCACCCGCTGCGCGGCTTCCTCGAGCTCCGGGGGTTGGTGCTCGACCCGCAGGGGCGGACCGTGGTCCTCGACGGCGAGCCCCTGGCGCTCGAGGGTGCGCCGCTCGCGCCCGCCCTCGCGGCCCTCGACCGTCGCCTGCGCTGGCCGCTGCACGGGGAGGACACCGGTGCGGCGAGCCTGGCCGTGCTCGACCGGCTCGCGGCCGGCCTCGGCCGCCTCGGCGGCTGGGGCGAGGCGACCAGCTTCGACGCCCTCTGCCCCTTCGACGGGCCGGTCCCCCTCTCCTTGGCCGAGGTCATCAGCCCCGCGTGGACGTGGGATCACCTCGTCGGCCGCCACTTCCTACACGCCGTCTGCCCGCGCTGCCTCGGCGTCTTCGCCACCCTCCTGGTGGCGATGAGCTGAGCGATGGGAGCGAGCACCCCTGTCGCGGCGGCCAGGACGCCGCGCCCCGACCGGACTGGCGCTGGGGACAGGCGTCGGCACAACGCCGACCCGCGAACCCGCAGTGCGCGACCGAGACTACCATTCGGCACACCGGCCGGCGCGGCGGCGCCAGCCGCTGCCAGGAAAGGGAGGATGGGAATGGGCGAGACGATACGCGCCAGGTGTGGCGACTGCGGCCAGGAGCTGGAGCTCTCGACGGGCATCGGCTTCGCGTCGGCCGTCCTCCGCTGCGACCGCTGCGGCAGGGAGAAGTGGGTCGACCACCTCCAGGCCAGGGAGTGGGCCGATGCGCACCCCGGCGGGGGCGACTACTTCTCCGACATGGACCGCTACCTCGACATGCACGCCCCCCGCTGCCGTTGCGGCGGACGCTACCACCCGAACGCGCCCCTCCGCTGCACGAAGTGCCGCTCGACGAACCTCGAGGACATCCAGGGCGGGGTCCTCTGGGACTGAGCCGTCGCCGCGAGTTCGGAGCGCGAGCCGGGGCTAAGGGTCGGCCGCTCTGGCTGCTCCATCCACTTTCCCGGTTTCTCGGCCTCGCCCGTGTGGGCGGCCTGCGGCACCGCCTCGCCAGCTCGCCGCGACAGGGCTCGCCCGGGCCGCGACATCGCAGCCCCCTGCCCGCCCATCCCTTTCGCCCGGGGCTGCGCCCAGCCCCTTTCCCCCGGGCGCCACTTCCCCCCCCGGAGGGGGTTGACATTCTCATTTCTCTCATGATAAATCTGCGATTGCGTACTCTGGAGGTCGCTCATGCCCAAGCCAGACGACACCATCGGCGCCGACGAGGCAGCCGCCCTCCTCGGCATCAGCATCGCCACGGTCTACCGCTGGCTCGAGGCCGGCACACTGCCGGGGACCCGGCTCGGCCCACGACGCTGGCAGCTCAGCCGCCGGCGCATCCTCGAGTGGCGCGACGGCGACCAGCCTGCGGAGCACCGCACGGCCGCGGCGGGACCGCCCAGGCCTGTCGCCCTGGGGCGGGGGCCGAAAACTGGGTTTGCCAGCCGTCGCCCGGCGGCGCCCGCTCGGCGCGAGCTCCCGCCGCGGCAGGAACGCCCGGCCGTGGCACCAGCCCCGAAGCCGACGTCGGACCTACCCTTCGACCAACGCTGCAACGAGGGCATGAGCCCCAGTGCGGGCTTGCTCGCCCTGCTGCAAGACGTCTACCCCTCCTCGAGACCCGTGCCCATGAGCCGGCGCGAGGTCCTCGCCGCCTTCGGCTACCGCCGCCTGGGCAGCGAGAACCAGCAACTGATCGAGGAGGGCCTGCGGGAGCGGGGCGTGCGGGTGAGACCCCCGCTGGACCGGGTGGGGATCGACGACGACGTCAACCTGTCCCGCGACGAGGCGGTCTTCGCGCCCGAGCGGGTCGCGGCCCTGCTCGACCGGGAGCTCGACCAGCTCGCCGCGGCCTGCATGCGCCTGAGGCTGCGCGACCTGCTGCTGCTGCTCGGCCACGTGCGCTGCACCGAGGCCGCCCGCGAGCTGCTCGCCTCCACCCTCGCCGACGGCGGCCTGGAGGCCGCGCCGGCGGTGGAAGAGCTGCGCGCCACCGACTGGGTGTACGTCTCGAAGGCGACGACCGCGGCGACCGCGACCGAGGCACCGATGCCCGAGGCGTCGCCAGACAGCCTGACCTTCAGCCGCGACGAGGCCGAGGAGGCCGCGGACCACGCCCTGCTCAGCTCCCGCCACGAGACCTGGAAGAGCCCCCAGCAGCGCGAGCTGGCCGTGCGCTTCGTCGCCGGTCAGAGCACCTTCGGCGTCCTGCCCACAGGCAGCGGCAAGTCGCTCTGCTTCCAGATCGCCGCCCGCTGCCTGGCCAGCGAGGGGCTGACCCTGGTGGTGTCGCCCCTGATCGCGCTGATGGCGGACCAGAATCGGCAACCGCAGCCCGGGGTCACGTTCCTCAACAGCTCGGTGCCGGAGTCCGAACGGAAGCAGCGACGGCAGGCGGTGTGGGACGGGAGGCTCCAGCTCCTCTACCTCACGCCCGAGCAGCTGGGCTCGGGCAGCATGCTCCGCGCCCTGCGCGAAGGGGCGAAGCCGGTGATCAGGGTGGCGATCGACGAGGCGCACTGCGTGTCGGAGTGGGGCCACAGCTTCCGGGTCGAGTACCTGCTCCTCGGCGACGCCCTGCGCCGGCTCGGCAGCCCCCCCCTGCTCCTCCTCACCGCCACCGCACCGATGGACGTGCGCGAGGACGTCGTCCGCCAGTTGGGCGTCACGATGGACCTGCGACGCGATGTGGTGCTCGACTTCTACCCGCGCGACGAGCTCGAGCCGGGGGTGAAGCGCCTCCGCGGCACCAGGGCGAAGTACCGCCACCTGATGGGCTTCATCCGCGAACGCCTGGCCGAGAACAGGCACTCCCGCGGCATCGTCTACACCCGCTTCGCGGTGGCCGGCGACGGCGACGACCGGGTCGAGAACTGCCAGGAAATCGAGGAGCAGATCAACGCCATCCCCGACCTCGGGGTCGCCACCTACCACGGGCAGATGCCCGCCTGGCAGCGCGACGAGGAGCAGCGGCGCTTCACCTCCGGCCAGGCCCAGGTGATGGTCGCGACCAACGCCTTCGGCCTCGGCATCGACCTGCCGACCATCGACTGGGTGGTGCACTTCTACCTGCCCCCCAGCCTGCTCGACTACTACCAGGAGATCGGCCGCGGCGGCCGCGGCATGGACGCCGGCGGTGACCGGACCTGCCGCTGCCTGGTGCTGTACGACCCCGACGATCGCGAGCTGGTCGAGGGACTGGTCCTCGGCAACGTCGCCGGCGCCGAGAAGATCGAGCGCCGCTTCCGGCAACTGCTCGAAGGCGCGGGCGGCCAGACCGGGGTGCGCGGCCCGCACGAGGCGCTCTACGACCGGGGACAGAAGCGCCTCCTCCTCCCCTTCCGCCCCATGCACCAGCAGTACACGGTGCGCATCGCCCACATGCTCGCGCTGCAGGAGCTCGGCGTGGTCGAGCGCCTGCCCGACAACCTCCACCGTGGCGACAACGTCTACGCTCAGTTCAAGGTCAGGCACGAGAAGCTGACCCAGCGCCTTCTCGAGCGGCTGGTCGGGCGGCAGGAGCGGCGGCGCGCCCTGCTGCGGCAACGCCTCGACGAGATGGTGGCCTTCTGCGAAGCGGCAGACGATGGCGCGCGGTGGAAGATACTGAGCAACACCTTCAGCCGATAGCGAACCGGACTGACAGGGAGGACTGCATGGCGAAGACGAGGTCGCGGGGCCTGGTGGCCGGGATCGCCCCCGAGGTACGGGGTCCCTACTTCTGGCAGGTGTGCAACGACCGCACCGGCGGGACGCGGTGGCGAAAGGTCGAGGTCGCCGGCGGCGGCTTCCATCCCATGGGCTGGGAAAGGAACGCCCCGCACGGTCCGGGTCTCTACGACTCCGAGTGGCGCCGCTTCGCGGAGGACGTCTGCCCGGGCTGGCCCGCCCCGTGGACCGCCGTGGCGATCCCCCCACCTCCAGTACCGCTGGCGGATGCTGGCGCGGCGCTCGCCGACCTCCGCCGGGCGGTGCCCGCCGACGCCGTCCACTGCGTCACCCAGGACGCCGAGGCGCCGCGGTACGGCACCTGGCCGGCGTGGGTGGCGGAGCTGCGGCGACACCTGCCGGTCGTCCCGGAACGACCCTACCTGCACCAGCAGCAGGCGCTCGAACACCTCGACGCCGGGGAGCACGTGGCGATCGCCACCGGCACGGCCAGCGGCAAGAGCCTCTGCTACCAGCTGGCGATCCTGAAGGCGCTGGGCCAGGACCCCGACGCTCGCGCCCTGTACGTGTCCCCGGCCAAGGCGCTGTGCGACGACCAGATGGCGTCGTGGCGCAGGCTCCTCGCCGGGGAGGAGCGATCGAGTCGCGCCGAGCAGGCGCCGGAGCTGCGGGCGACCCTCGGCGGGCAGGACATCACCGTCGTCCGCTACGACCGCGGCACGAAGCACGAGGTGTGGGACGCCCGCGACGACGCCCACGTGGTCCTGACCAACTCGAGCATGCTGCACTGGATGCTGGCCCAGCACGACTATTGGCAGGTTCTCCTCGGCAATCTACGGCTGGTGGTCCTCGACGAGGTCCACCAGGCGCGCGGCATCGCCGGCGCCCAGCTGGCGTGGGTCATCCGCCGCCTCCGCCGGCTGGCGAGCATCCACGGCGAGGGGCGACCCGCGCCGCAGCTCGTGCTGTGCTCGGCCACCATCGGCAACCCGGCCGAGCTGGGCAGCCAGCTGATCGGCGACGGCCGGCCGGTGCGCGAGGTGAAAGACGACGCCTCGGGCCACGGCCACCGCCTGTTCGTCAGCTGGACCGCGCCGACCAAGGACCAGGCCGCAGGCCGCACCAACGCGGTGCCGGACCTGGTCGAGGCAGTGCAGACCCGACCCGACGGGCCGCTGCAGACCATCGTCTTCGGCCGGTCGCGCGGCCAGGTCAGCCCGCTGGCCCGGTACTGCGCCGAGAGGCTCACCAAGGGCGACCACGAGCCGATCGCCAGCGGCCTGCGGGCCTTCATCGCGGCCTACCGCGAGGACCGCAAGCGGGAGATCCTGGCCGCGCTGCGAGGCGGCGACTGCTCGTGCGTGTTCTCGACCTCCGCCCTGGAGCTCGGCGTCGACATCGGCGACCTGTCGGTGGCGGTCATCGCCGGCATCCCCCACAACCGGGCCGGCTTCCGCCAGATGGCCGGGCGCGCCGGCCGCCGGCCGGCGCCGGGCCGGCAGTCGATGGTCCTCTTCCTGCCGCGCGACAACCCGCTCGACGACTGGTTCGCGGCCGAGGAGCACTTCGCCACCGACCTGGCGCTGGGACCGCCGGAGCCGGTCCTGACCGACTCCGAGAACGACGTCATCGCCTTCGACCACATCGCGGCGGCGGCCAGGGAGCTGCCTCTCGACCCGGAGCGGGACGGGCGCATCTTCGGCCAGGAGCGGCTGCAGACCGCCCTGGCGCGGCTCCGGCGCGAGGGCCGGATCGAGATGAGCGACCGCGAGGACAGCTACTACTGGACAGGCCGCGACGACCCGCACGCACGGATCAACATCCTCGGCTCGCGGGGGACCGACACGGTCTCGATCAGGGTGAAAGCGAGCGGTGAGGAGATCGGCGAGGTCGACAACTGGAGCGCCCTGTGGATGCTGTTCCCGGGCGCCATCTACGAGGACGGGATCCGCGACACCTACGTGGTCGAGTCGCTGCACCTCGGGAGCACGGAGCGGGGCGCGAGGTCGCCGCGGAACAGCGACAAGGCCACCGCGTGGCTCCGGCCAGCCAACGCCGAGGAAGCCAGGAGCCACACGGTGGCGGCGACCGATAACGCGGTCCGCGTGCTCCAGCCGGACGCGGTCAGGTCCGCGCCCTTCGGCTCGCTCTCGGTCTCCTGGGGTCGCCTCGAAGTGAGCACGTGCCTGCAGGGCTTCTACTGGCAGATCCTGCCGACCGCAGGGCGGAAGTCGATCCACGAGGTCACCCGGCGCCGGATGCCGATGAAGGCCCACCCCACCGCCCTGAGTCGGGACGGCGCCAGGGTCCAGTTCGACCGGGTCGTCAGCGAGTGCGAGGGCCTGTGGTTCGCCCTGCCCGAGAAGCTGTGGCAGGACGTGGAGAATCGGGCGCGACGCGAGGTGAAGGCCGCCAGCGACGAGGAGATCGCCGAGCGCGCCATGGCCAGCCTGCACGGCGCGGAGCACGCGATCTGCAAGATGACCCCGACCCTGAAGGGCTTCTGCGAGGACGACATCGCCGGCCTGTCCGTGATCGGCCACGACGACCTGCGCGGCCCGGGCATGTTCCTCTACGAGGGCGCCCAGGGCGGCGTGGGCCTGGTCGACCGCCTGCTGGCCGAGGGCAACCTCGAGCGAGTGATCCGCGCCGCCCTCGCCTCGGTCGCCGCCTGCCCCTGCCCTGCCGGCTGCCCGAGGTGCGTCATGGACCGCATGTGCGGCAACGACAACTTCACTCTCGACAAGGAGGGCTCCCGGCTGCTCCTGGAGGCGCTGGTCGAGGCGGTGGCAGGAACGAAGCCCGGGCGAAGCCAGCGGAAGCGGTGACCCAGGCGCGAGCAGCGCGAGAGCCAGGCAGACGAGCTCATGACTGCGAGAAGGAGGAGGACGGCCATGCCCAGCTACTTCCTGATCAACAGCAACCTCAGGAACTGTCCCGAGTCGCTCGACGAGATGCTCGCCGAGAACATCATCTTCGCGGAGTACGAGGCGAAGGAGGAGATCGACCGGATCGAGGAAGGCGATGTCGTCTTCCTCTATCAGAACGGTGTCGGCGTCATCGCGTCGGCAGAGACGGTGGGGGGCCTGGAGATCGCCGACTACGAGGGCTGCGCCGACGAACGGCACTGGATGAGGGTCGACCGGTTCCGCCGGGTTCGACCGCCCATCACCGCCAGCGAGATCGTGGAAATCTCGATCACCGAGTCTGGCGTGCGGATCTTCTGGCCCCGAACCGTCATCCCCCTCCGCCCCGAGGCCGGCGCCGCCATCGAGCGACTCGCGAACGAGCGCGCCCTGAGATAGGCGACCGAGCCCCGCGCCCTCCGCCACCGAACAGCTCGGGCGAACGAGCGCTCGCCGCTCCCTGCCTCGCCTACCTCACCGCCGCCGCCACGAGCACCGGGTCCTGGGTGCGGTTGTCGACGATGGAGCCGCAGGCCGCATTCTGTCCCCTCCCCCGCCGAACACCGACGGCGGCTTCGCTCGCCGTCGCAAGCCGAGTCTCACAGCGATGGTCAGGACCGGAGGAGGGGACCCCGCACCGCCAACTCCTGCGCCAACCGCCTCCGCCTAGGGCCTCATCAGGATCGTCGTCGGGTCGTTGGTGTCGCTGTCGACGACCGAGGCGTA
>CAYTJW010000148.1:0-9554 GCA_964438135.1 uncultured Thermoanaerobaculia bacterium | reverse complement strand
GGACCTCGACCCGGACCTCGACCCGGACCTCGACCTGGACCTCGACCTGGACCTCGACCTGGACCTCGACCTGGACCTCGACCCGGACCTCGACCCGGACCTCGACCTGGACCTCGACCTGGACCTCGACCTGGACCAGCTCCAGGAGGGCGTTCCAGCCGTGAGGAGACGCACCGTCGGTCCAGGTCCACGTCCAGGTCCAGGTCCAGGTCCAGGTTCGGAGCCTCCCTGCGGAGCTTCATTCGACCGTCGGGATCTCGCTCCCCCGAGGACCCTGGCCGGGCGCGCCGCGACGGCGGGGACCGCCTCAGGGGGCGACGTTCGACCAGCCCGAGGTGTCGCCGCCCTCGAAGCCGTCGCGGAACAGGCCGACCAGGTACCGACGGGCCCAGATCCCGTCGGCTTGCTGCCAGGCGACCACGAAGTCGCCGCCGTCGTTGGCGGCGACCGCCGGTGCCCGCGCGATGCCGGCGGCGGCGGCGTTGACCTGGAACTGCTCCGACCAGCTGCCGTCGCCGTGCTCGAGCCGCCCGTCGACGCACTCGTCCGGGTCGTCGCCGTTGAGCGAGTCGTTGGACACCCAGGCGGCGACGACGTCCCCCTGGGCGGTGGCGGCCACCGCCGGGTCCTCCTGGATGACGAAGAACCCGTACGGCCAGGCGTCGAGGCGGACCTCGTCGCCGTCGGCAGCGCCGGCGAGGAAGCGCCGGCTGAAGATGCCCCACCAACCGCCGGACACCTCGGACTCCCAGGCGACGACGAAGCGGTTGTCGCCCTCGACCCCGAAGTCGACCGCCGGGTCGCGCTGCTCGCCGGCCGTGGTCTGGTTGACCTGCAGGTCGGGGCCGAGCGGGAGGTCGTTCTCGAAGACGCGGGCCACGACGCTGCTCAGGGACTGGTCGTCGCCCGGCGAGCCCTGGCTCTCCCACGCCACCGCGTACCTGCCGCCGACGTGGTCCATCGCCACCCGCGGGTGCTTCTGGATGTTGGCGCTGTGGCTGTTGACCTGGAAGGGGTCGCCGCGCGGGGTGCCGTCGGCGTCGAAGCGGCGGGCGAGGATGTCGAGGCTGTCGGCGGTCGGGTCCGGCGACTGGCCGGAGTCCCACACCACGAGGAAGTCGGCCGCGTCGGACATGGCCACGTCGACCGGCCGCTCGGCCAGACCGATGGTCAGGGCGGACACCTGGAAGGCGTCGCCGATCGGCGTCCCGTCCGCCAGGTAGGCGCGGGCCTCGACCACGTTGCCGGTGCTGCTCAGCCACGCCACCACGAACCGGCCGGAGCGGGCCATGGCGACCCGCGGCAGGCGCCGGTTGGTGTAGGCGCTGACCTGGAAGGCGTCGGTCCGCGGGCTCGAGTCGGACCAGTAGAGGCGGGCCCAGATCGCCGGGTTCGAGGTGCCCACCGCCGCCTGCCAGGCGACGACGAAGTTGCCGTAGAGGTCCGTCGCCACCGCCGGCGACGACGGTTGGCCCTGGTCGCTGACCAGGAACGGGTCGTCGTAGGGGAGCTGGGCGGCGCCGGGCGCGGCCAGGACCGCCAGGGTCGCGGCCAGCAGGGCGAGACGAGCGGCGAGCCGTCGTCCAGTGGGAGCTCTCATGGGTCGATCATAGCAGCGGCCCGGTGGCTGGCGACGACATCACGGCCGACCCGGGGCGGGCAGCGCCGTCGGCGTCACGGCCGGCAGGGGCGCGGCCGGGGTGCCGCGCGACCCAAGCCTCGTGCCGTGGGGATGACGGCCGTCACAGCGGGATGCCCGATCGTGCCCCACATTCTCTCGGCGTCCGGCCCGGGCGCTCGCCCGCGAGGTGGAACTCGGGCCGGGGCGGCGGCTCTCACTCGAACGACGACCGGGGAGCCGCGGGTGCTGGAGGAGGGGAGAGGATGAGCTACGAGACCGCCGAGCAGTCGAGCGCGAGCGAGTCGGGCCGCTACGAGGCCCTGGTGCTGGCCGACGCCGGCAGCGACATGTGGCTGCTGCGCGCCCGCTTCGTCGACCCGCCCGACCTGGGCAGCCGGTTCGAGTTCCTGGACCTCGAGTGGCAGCTGGTGTGGCGCTGCGACCAGGGCTTCGGCGCCCAGCCGATCCTGAACTAGGGGGAGCCTCCCGGCCGCTCGCGGCGTGTGCGACGTCCCCGGGCACCAGCGGCCCAACCTGGACCTGGACCTGGACCTGGACCGTGCCCGGGTCCACGTCCGGCGCCATGCCGGTGCCCGGGCCCCGGCGGTGCTAGACTCCCCCCGTTCGCGCGGCGGAGGTCCCATGCGCCGGCTGATCGTGCTGTCCCTGGTGCTCGCGGTGGCCGCCCCGGTGGCGGCCGAGGAGCTGGTGCTGGTGCCGCAGGAGGTGCTGGACCGGATCGTCGACGACAACCCGAACCCGCTGCCCGCCAACCTCGCCCCGCACGAGCGGGGCCTGCCGCTGCCGCCGCTCGCGCCGTGGCGGACGCCGCCCAGCGGCACGGTCCACACCCCGGCGGAGTACGAGCCCTGCGCCGGCCTGCTGGTCAGCTGGCAGGACTACACCGCGGTGCTGACGGCGATGATCGTGCCGCTGACCACCGGCGACCCGGAGGCGATCGCCTGGGTCGTGGTCGACGGCGCCTCGCAGCAGGCCAGCGCCACCTCGACCCTGACCTCGGCCGGGGCGGACATGAGCCAGGTCGAGTTCATCACCTACAACCGCGACTCGGTGTGGATGCGCGACTACGGGCCGCGCTTCATCTTCGAGGACGGGTCGCGGGCCATGGTCGACCACGCGTACAACCGGCCGCGGCCGCTCGACGACGACTTCCCGGACTTCCTGTCGACCCTGTGGGGGGAGCCGCAGTACGACCTCGTGCTCGAGCACGGCGGCGGCAACTTCCACCTCATGGCCAACGGCGACGCGTTCATGACCGACCTGATCCTGGACGAGAACCCGGGCTACACCGAGCAGCAGGTCAAGGACCTGTTCCTGGCGTACGAGAACCTCGACCTGACCATCTACCCCGGCTTCCCGACCAGCTTCGACTCGACCCAGCACATCGACATGTGGATGCTGCCGGTGGACGAGGACGAGATCATCGTCGGCCAGTACTCGTCCTCGACCGGCCAGCCCTACACCATCACCGAGGCCGCCGTGGACGACCTGGAGGCGCGCGGCTACACGGTCCACCGCACGCCCGGCTGGAACAGCGGCGGCACCCACTACACCTACACCAACGCGGTGATCATGAACGACCTGGTGTTCATGCCCTCGTTCGGGGTCAGCCAGGACGCCCAGGCGCTGGCCACGTTCCAGGCCGCGTTCGAGGACAAGACCGTCATCCAGGTCAACAGCGCCGGCATCATCACCGCCGCCGGCGCCCTCCACTGCGTGGTCATGCACGTGCCGGCCTACACCACCAGCCTGCGGGTGTCGCCGTCGGCCGGGCTCGACGCCAGCGGGCCCGAAGGCGGGCCGTTCGCGCCCGCGAGCCTCGACTACACCCTGACCAACGGCGCCGCCACGCTGATCAACTACGAGGTGACGAAGACCGCGAGCTGGCTCGACGTCGCGAACCCGACCGGCTCGATCCCGGCCGGCTCCGCGGCGACCGTGACCGTGTCGGTCGACGCCGTCGCCGCCGCCGCGCTCGCGCCCGGTGCGTACCAGGACACGGTCACCTTCACCAACCTGTCCGACCACTCCGGCGACACCACCCGCCCCGCGCGGCTGGTGGTGGGCGAGCCGGCGGTGCAGGTGAGCTTCCCGATGGACACCAACCCGGGCTGGGCCACCGAGGGTCTGTGGGCCTTCGGCCAGCCCACGGGCGGCGGCGGCGCGCACGGCGGCCCGGACCCCGCCGCCGGTCACACCGGTAGCTCGGTCTACGGCTACAACCTGGCCGGCGACTACGAGAACGATCTGCCCGAGCGGCACCTGACCTCGACCGCCGTCGACTGCTCCGAGCTGTTCGACGTCCGCCTCCGCTTCTGGCGCTGGCTGGGGGTCGAGCAGCCGGACTACGACCACGCCTCGGTGCGGGTGTCGACCAACGGCAGCACCTGGACCACCCTGTGGGCCAACTCGTCCGAGGTGGCGGACTCGTCGTGGACCCAGGTCGACCTCGACCTGTCGGCGGTGGCCGACGGCCAGCCGACGGTCTACCTGCGCTGGACCATGGGCGAGACCGACTCCGACTGGACCTACTGCGGCTGGAACCTCGACGACGTCGAGATCTGGGCCGTGCGCCGGGCCGACGCCGGCGCCATCTTTGCCGACGGCTTCGAGACCGGCGGCACGGGCGGCTGGTCGAGCGTCTCGCCCTGAGGCGCGGCCGCACCAGCCGCCCGACCGGATCCCGTCCCCGTCCCGACCCGGGGCGGGGAGGCTCTCCCGTGGTGTCCCCCCGCGATCGCCCTGGCCGGACGCGGCCGAGGTGCGGAGGGGGGCCGGGACCACCGCTGCGGCGACCGCCGGGCGTGGCGTGGTCCGGCCGTCGGGATCGGGCGCGCCGACCTGCGAGGCGGTGGAGCGGAGCTGACCCGGCAGAAACGCTGAGGGCCACGGTCGCCCGTGGCCCTCGGTCGCGTCGGGTGCCCTGGCGGGCAGCCGCGGCTACTGGATGGAGACACCGTCGACGTAGAAGGTGGTCTGCAGCGAGGAGTCCTCGGTGCCCTCGAAGTAGAGGCGGTTGCCGGACACGGCGTAGGAGGCCGGGATCGACACGGTCACCTGCACCCACCCGGCGTAGGTGGTCTTGTCCTTGTTGCTGAAGGTCTTGAGGGTGGTGAGAGTGGTCCCCGACGAGCTCTTGACGCGGACGTACATGTAGTCGTACGCGGTGGTGGTCCCCTCGGCCGAGCTGATCTTGAGGTAGAAGCGCAGGGTCTTGGTCGAGCCGGTGGTCGGGAAGGCCGGCGGCTGGTAGACGGTGGCGCCGGAGGTGGTGGTGGTGCCGCGGCCGAGCAGCTTGCCGCAGTAGGAGCCGGCCTGCGGCGCAGTGGTGACGCGCGAGGCGTAGGTGCCGTAGGTCCAGGTGCCCGTCGACTCGAAGCCGCCGTTGGTGACCAGCTCGGTGGTGCCGCCGGTGGTGGTGGCCGAGGCGGTGTTGGAGTTGGCCGAGTCGCCGGCCGAGTTGGTGGCGCGGACCCGGAAGTAGTAGAGGGTGTTGGCTGAGAGGCCGGTCGCCGCGTAGCTGGTGGCGTTGGCGGCGGTGGTGGTGACCTGGGTCCAGGTCGAGCCGTTGGTCGAGCGGTCGACCTCGAAGCCGGTCTCGTTGGTGCTGTTGTCGGTCCAGGCGAGGTTGACCTGCGACGACGAGGCGGCGGTGGCGGAGAGACCGGACGGCGCGGCTGGCACGGTGGTCGTGCCGCCGCCGGTGAAGCTGACGGTGTAGGCGCCGGTGACGGTGTTGGTGCCGCCGACGGCGTAGTAGGTGGTGGCGACGATCTTGAAGGTGCCGGTGGCGGCCAGGGTGTACGTGATCTTGGAGTTGGTGCCGCCGTTGCCGTCGTCGTTGGAGGCCACCTGGGTGCCGGACGGGTTGAGGAGCTTGAGGTAGGCGTCGAAGGCGGTCGAGTTGAGGGTGATGGTGACCGCGGTGCCGGTGGTGCCGGCGAAGGTGAAGTAGTCGTAGTAGGCGTTGCCCGAGCCCGAGCCGGAGGTGGTGGTGCAGTCGGTGGTCGCCAGGGTGCCGTTCAAGGTCTGACCGGAGGTGATGGCGGTGGTCGACGAGGTGCAGGCGCCGGTGACGGTCAGGCTGACGCTGGTGGTGCGGGTCAGGCCGCCGCCGGTGCCGGTGACGGTGACGGCGTAGGTGCCGGCCGTGGTCGAGGCGCCGACCGTGATGGTCATGGTCGAGCTGCCCGAGCCGCCGGCGATCGAGGTCGGGTTGAAGGAGGCGCTGGCGCCGGAAGGCAGGCCGGAGGCGGTCAGGGCGACCGCGGAGGAGAAGCCGTTCGACGGCGTGGCGGTGATGGTGGAGGTGCCGGACAGGCCCTGGCCGATGGTGACCGAGGAGGGCGACGCGGCGAGCGAGAAGTTGGCCGTGCCCGAGCCGCCGTCGGTGAGGTTGCCGGAGTAGACCAGGGCGAAGTCCTGGCCGGTCTTGCCGGTGACGTTGGTGGCGACGCTGGTGGCGTTGACGGTGATGGTCCAGACGCCGGTGGCCGGGCTCGCCACGAACACGTTCTCGACGTTGTTGGCAGTGTCGGTGGCGGAGCCGGGGTTGGCGGTCGACCAGGTGCCGGTGAAGCGGTTGCCGCGGTAGACGGTGCCGCTGGGCGAGGTCACGACCAGGTCGAGGTTGTTCTTCAGCGGCGCGGTCGAGCCCGAGGAGGCCTCGGGGTCGGTCCACACCAGGGTCACCTTGAGCGCCACGGTGGTGCTGTTGACGGTGATGGTGCGGCTCGAGGTCTGGCCGGTGGTGAGGCCGGTCGCGGCCTGCTCGACGAACTTGACGACGCCGCCGGTCGGGCCCTGGATGCTGGCCTTGAGGTTGAGCCGGCCCCACCCCTGGGCGTAGGTGCCGGTGGCGGTGTTCTCGTAGGTGTAGCCCGACATCGCCACCGCGCCGTTGATCAGCGCCGCCTTGGCCAGCGCCGGGCTCGGCCAGGCGCCGCCCTGGGTGGCCTTGTAGAACTGGAAGAAGTCGGCGGCAGCGCCGGCCACGATCGGGGTGGCCATCGACGTGCCGGGCATCAGCTCGTAGTTGGCGCCGGTCCAGGTCTCGTCCCAGGAGTGGTCGGCCGAGGCGTCGTCCGAGGCGTACGACAGGACGTTGGCGCCGGTGGCGACGAGGTCCGGCTTGATCCTCCCTTGAGCCGGGCCGCGGCCGGAGAAGTTGACGACCCGGTTGAGGTTGCCGCTGAAGGTGCCGGGGAAGCCCGAGTCGTAGCTCGCACCGTAGCTGCCGCAGCGGACGTTGTAGGAGGCGCCGACGGTGATGGCGTTCTTGGCCGTGCCGGGGGCGCCGATGGTCGAGGCGCCGGAGCCGTCGTTGCCGGCGGCGAAGAGGATCGCCAGGGCCTGCTGGCCGGTCTCGCCGGTGTCCGCGTCGCGCACCGCCCGGTCGATGGTCGAGGAGCCGGAGTTGTAGGTGTAGGTCGAGGTGTAGCCCCAGGAGTTGGTGGAGAGCTGGGAGGCGTTGTCCTGCCCCCACTTCATCATCGCGTCCTCGGTGGTCTTGCCGGTCGTGCCCGGGTCGAACAGGTTGTTCGAGTTGAGGGTCGCGGCCGGGGCCATGCCCTTGGCGCTGGTGAGCGGGGTGGTGAGGTCGCCGCAGCCCGAGGTGTTGGTGGGCGGGGCGACCGAGGTGGCGCGGCCGGCGACCGAGCCGGCGGTGTGGGTGCCGTGGGCGTTGTCGGTCGAGCTGTGGGTGCCGGCGGTGGCGGTGACCGTGCCGGTCGGGAAGGCGGTGACGCCGCCGACGCCGTTCAGGTCGATGCCGCCGTCGTTGTGGTTGACGGCCACGCCGGAGCCGGTGTAGCCGGCGGTCCACACGTCCTCGATCGCCAGCACGGTGGACTTGGCGGCGAGGTTGTTGAGCAGCTGCCGCTGGTGCACCAGCTCGATGAACTGGATGCCGGGGACGGTGTCGAGCAGGGCGAGGGCCTCGGGGCCGTTGGCGAGGAACTCGTCGCCGTAGCCGTAGCCGTCCTTGCCGGCCGGCTCGAGCTGGCGGCTGACCTGGGCGACCAGGTCGCGCGCGCTCTGGTCGGCGTAGCCGAGCACCCGCACCACCAGGCGGCCGTCGGCCGCGAAGCGCAGGCCGGGCACGTCCACCGCCGAGCGCTCGCCCTGGGCGATGGCGAGCAGGTCGGGGTCGATCCGGGCCGCGGTCGGTACGGGCTGGAAGCCGAGCGTCATGCCATGGTTGGAGCTCGACTTGACGAGCTCGACCTGGCCGACGAGGGCGGCGTCGCCGTGGACGACGACGGCGTAGGGTTGAGCGGTGTCGACCACGGTCAGGCCGGCCTTGCCGAGCTGGTCGAGCCAGGCCGCGTCGACCGGGCCGTGGAAGGCGACGATGAAGTAGCCGGCGCCTGCGCCGGAGGCGTCGCGCACGTCGGCCGGCCCTTCCCAGGGACCGTAGGAGACCCACGACGGGTCCTCGAGCCGGGTCAGGTGGCTGGCCGCCTCGGCCGACACGGCGGACGGGTCGTCGACCCACACCAGCCGCGTCTCGCCGTAGCGGTGGATCTCCTCGCCCGCGACCGCGATGGCCTTGGCCGCGGCGTCGTCGTCGAGTCGGCTCGGGACCAGGTACAGGCCCGGCCCCTCGGCCGCAGTCGCCAGGGCGCTCAGCCCCGGGCCCACAACCACAACGGACGCGAGCAGCAGCAGTGCAAACCGGCGTGTCATCTGGGTGCCCTCCATGCGCGCCGTCATCACGCCGTCATTCCACGCCGGGTCGGGCTGGCGGTCAACGGGCGGAGCGTCACGCCAGCGTAATACAGGGTCTCGGATTGTCACGCCAGCGTGAATCCCGACGGCGCCTCGGGGTCCGGCGCGGGGCTCGACCGAGTGAGCGCCGCCGCGCGGGGGTTGCCCGGGTCAGGTCGCGGAGGTCCGCGTGCCCGTCCCGCGGCTTGCGCCGGCGGGGGTCTTGCGCCCACACTGGCCGCGTGGACGACGTCTACCGCCGCCTCGCCGCCCGTCTCGACTCCCTGCCGCACGGCTTCCCCGCCACCGCGGACGGGGTCGAGCTGGCCATCCTGCGCAAGATCTTCTCCCCCGAGGACGCCGCCGTGGCGCTCCGCCTCGAGCCCCTGCCCGAGACCGCCGCGGCCGTGGCCCGCCGGCTCCGCCTGCCGGTGGGGGCGGTGCGGGCGCGGCTCGACGGCATGGCCGAGCGGGGCCAGATCTACACCCTCCGCCAGCGCGGCCGCCAGCACTACGGGCTGGCGCCGTTCGTGGTCGGCATCTGGGAGCTCCAGCTGCGCCGCCTCGACCGCGAGCTGGCCGAGCTGTTCGAGGCCTACGCGCCGACCCTGCTGCGGGGGGTCGGCGGCGCGGCGCCGGCCCTGGCGCGGGTGGTGCCGGTGAACCGTACCATCGACCTCACCGCCCGGGTGCTGCCCTACGACGACCTCCGGGCCGCGCTCGAGCGGTGCCGCTCGTTCCGGGTCGCCGACTGCCTCTGCCGGACCGAGCGGGCGCTGCTCGGCGACCCCTGCTGCCACACCCTGGAGACCTGCATGTCGTTCTCCCGGGAGCCGGACGCCTACGCCGGCCTGCCGGCCTGGGGGCGCGAGGTGTCGCGGGAAGAGGCGCTCGAGCTCCTCGAGCGGGTCGAGGAGGAGGGCCTGGTCCACTGCACCTACAACTTCCAGGTGGAGCCGTTCTTCGTCTGCAACTGCTGCCCCTGCTGCTGCGGCTTCCTGCGCGGGGTGAACGAGCACGGCGCCCCCCACCTGCTGGCCAGCTCGGGCTACCGGGCGGTGCTCGACCGGGCGGCGTGCAGCGACTGCGGGACCTGCCTCGACCGCTGCCCGACCGGGGCGATCGCCGCCGGCGACGGCGGCCTCGAGGTCGCGGCCGAGCGGTGCGTCGGCTGCGGCGTGTGCGCCGTCGCCTGCCCGGCCGG
>CAYTJW010000147.1:5496-9668 GCA_964438135.1 uncultured Thermoanaerobaculia bacterium | reverse complement strand
CCCAAACCTGTCCGGATCTGCGGCCGCGGCCGAGCCCGTGACCAGCGAGGATGTCGCTGCTGACAAGCCCGGGGGCGTTGGCCTGGGTCTCGAGGCTCGCGCTGGAAGTGCGGACCCAAACCTGTCCGGTGTCGGGGGGGCCGATGGAGACGAGGCACCGCCGTCGGCGGACCCGGACCCGGCCGACCGGAGCGGGGACCGGGTGCTGGCGTGCATGGGGGTGCTCGACGACGCGGCGGCGATCTTCCGGCCGGGCACGGCAGTGCCCGGGGCCGGGGTGCTGCTGGCCGTGCCGGCCCTGCTGGCCAGCGGCGTGCTGGACGCCGCTCGCGAGGTCTACGGCAGCCTCGGCCCCGCGTTCTACGGGCTGCGGACGACGCTGGTCACCTTCCTTCTCATGGCGCTGCTGCGAGTCAAGCGCCCGGAGGGTCTCAAGGAGCGCTCGCCCGCCCAGCTCGGGCGGCTGCTCGGCCTGGACCGTGCGCCGGAGGTCAAGACGCTGCGCAGCAAGCTGGCGCAGCTTGCTGCGCTGGGCCGGGCCACCGACTTCGGGCGCGCCCTGGCCGAGCGTCGGGTCGCAGCCCGGGGCCACGTCATGGGCTTCCTCTACCTGGACGGCCACGTGCGCGCCTACCACGGCAAGAGACGCATCCCCAAGACACATTTAGCCCGCATGCGTTTGGCCATGCCGGCGACCACCGACTACTGGGTCAACGACGCCGAGGGGGAGCCCCTCTTCATGGTGACAAGCGAGGCCAACCGGGGGCTGGTCAAGATGCTCCCCGCCTTGCTGGCCGACATCCGCCGCCTGGTCGGCGAGCGCCGCGTCACTGTCGTCTTCGACCGCGGCGGCTGGAGCCCGAAGCTGTTCGCCACGATGATCGCTGAAGGCTTCGACGTGCTCACCTACCGCAAGGGCCGGGCCCGCCGCATCTCCAAGCGCCACTTCAGCCGGCACGAGGCCACCATCGACGGCCGCCAGGTGAGCTACCTGCTCGCCGACACCGGCATCCGCCTACCCTCCGGCCTGCGCCTGCGCCAGGTCACCCGGCTGGGTGAGGACGGACACCAGACCCACGTCGTCACCTCGCGCCGGGATCTGACTGCGATCGAGGTCGCCCACCGCATGTTCGAGCGCTGGCGCCAGGAGAACTTCTTCAAGTACCTGCGCGAAGAGTACGCCCTCGATGCTCTGGTCGACTACGCCGCCGAGCCCGCGGACCCGACCCGCGACGTCCCCAACCCCCGCCGCGCCGCGCTCGACGCCGAGCTCCACAAGGCCAGGGCCGAGCTGGCCGCCGTCCGGGCATCCTACGGCCTCGCCGCCCTCGCCAACCAGGAGCGCCGCCGCCCGACCATGCGCGGTTTCAAGATCGCCAACGCCGCTATCGGCCGCCAGGTCGTCGACGCCATGCGCAGGGTCGCCGACCTCGAACAACGCCGCGCCACTGTGCCCCGCCGCGTCCCTGTACAGCTGGTCTCACCCGGCGAGGTCGTCAAGCTCGCTACCGAGCGCAAGCACATCACCGACCTCTTCAAGATGGTCGCCTACCAGGCAGAAAGCGACCTCTGCCGCCTCGTCGAGCCCCACTACCGCCGGGCCACCGACGAAGCCCGCACCCTCGTCCAGTCCGCCCTCGCCTCGACCGGCGACCTCGAAATCGCCGGCGACACCCTCGTCGTCCGCCTCGACCCCTTGAGCGCCCCGCACCGCTCCTCGGCGCTCGCCGCCATCTGCCGTGATCTCTCCGCCACCAACACCCGCTTCCCTGGCTCCGTCCTGCGCCTGCGCTTCGAGGTCAAGCCGCCTCCGCCCTCGTCCCCGGCCTTCCCCGGACCTCGCCCGACCATGGGTCAGCCAGCACCGAAACCGGACATCGTGCATGGCGGGTAGGTCAGGAGGTCTGGATTCCCTCCCTTCGCCGGCAGCCGACCTCGGGCCCGCCGGACAACCCGAACCGCACCGCGGTCGTCCTCATCGGCGCGGCGCGGTATGCTGGCTGTGGGGGATGCGACGAACGCCGGCGCGGCGAAACCTGCGGGGCCCGGGACAGCGGCGGCAGCCCGCCGCTCCACGGTCGGCCCGCTCGCGTTCGCGCGGGAGGTGGAGATGACGCAGCGCGTGATCCCGGCACCCTGCCCGATGACCCTCCCTCCGGTGCCTGCGAGCTCCGACGCGTCGTCGCCGCCGCGCCCGGCCGGTGACAGGACGAGTCGCAGCCGCCACCCGGAGACCCGCTCGCCGGCGGGCACCGCCGCCCTCGGTCGGGCCTCGCTCGTGCTCCTCGTCGCGGCGGTGGTCGCGGTCTCGCCGGCGACCGCCGCCGTCATCCAGGTCGCGCCGGGCGACGACCTCCAGGCCGCGGTCGACGCGCTCGCCCCCGGCGACATCCTGCTCCTCGCCGGCGGCACCTACGCCCTGCCGTCGCGGTTCTCGATCCAACGGGTCGGCACTGCCGAGGCGCCGATCACCATCCGCTCGGCGCCCGGCGCCGTGGCGGTGATCACCTACCCCAGCGCGGCGCAGAACGTGGTCAACGTCGAGCACTCGGCCCACGTCCGGCTCGTCGGCCTGGAGGTGACCGGCGGCTCGCACGGCATCCGCATCCTCGACTCCGACGACATCACGGTCGACCGCTGCCACATCCACGACACCGGCGACGTGGGCCTGAGCGCCAACGTCACCGGCAGCACCTACGAGCGCCTGCGGCTCTCCCGCAACCACATCCACGACACCGGCGGCACCGGCGAGGGGATGTACCTGGGCTGCAACAGCGACGCCTGCCGCGTGCTCGGAAGCGTCATCGAGGGCAACCACATCCACCACACCAACGGCGCCTCCGTGACCCAGGGCGACGGCATCGAGCTCAAGGAGGGCAGCGCGGACAACGTCATCGCCGACAACGTCATCCACGACACCGGCTACCCGTGCCTGATCGTCTACGCCACGGTCGGCCACGGCGGCCCCAACCTCCTCGAGGGCAACCTCCTGTGGGCCTGCGGCGACCACGCCATCCAGGCGGCGGCGGACGCCCGCATCCGCAACAACATCATCCTCGGCGCGGCGGTCGACGGCATCCGCAGCCAGCCGCACCAGGCGGGCAGCCCCTCCAACCTCGAGATCACCCACAACACCGTCCTCGCGCCGGCCAACAACGCGGTCCGGGTCAGCAGCATCACCGGCGTGGTGGTGATCGCGAGCAACGCTCTCTACGCCGCCGCCGGCAACGCGATCCGGGTCGACGGCGACCTCGGCGCCGTCACCGTCGTCGCCAACCGCGGGGCCGGGACCACCAGCGGCGTGGGCTCCGGTTTCGACCCCGGCGGCAGCCTCGCCGCCGACCTGGTCGCCGCCAGCTACTCCGGCGGGCTGCCCCAGGACGTCTTCCCGGCCGCAGTCTCCGGGCTGACCGGGGCCGCAGACCCGACCTGGCTCGCGCCCCAGGACTTCAACCTCGCCCGCCGCGGCCTGCCGGGCGACATCGGCGCCTATCGTGCCGCGGCCGGCGTCAACCCGGGCTGGACCCTGGCCGCGTCCTTCAAGCCGGCGCGCTGGATCTTCGACGACGGCTTCGAGCTCGGCTCGACCGCCGACTGGAGCGCGGCCTCGCCGCGGTGACCCGCCGCCGCCCGAGCCGCTCCGCTCACTCCCCGAGAACGGCGCCGTGCTCGACCAGCAGCTCGCACAGGAGCGAGCGGTGACAGCGGCTGGAGTCGGCGCAGTGGCAGCCGACGGCGAAGGCGGTCTGGCGGGACAGGGCGGCGAGCACCGCGAGCAGGTGGCGCGCCTCGGGGCGCCCATCTCGGCCCGGCAGCGGCGCGCGAACGCCGTCCAGCCGCGGTCGTCGGAGACCGCCAGACCGAGCTCGAGCAGCTCCTCGCTCGGCGCCAGCTCGGGCAGCCAGACGCCGCAGCGGTCGCGGGCCGCGCACCCCGCCTTGGGCACGCCGCGCGGCGGCCGTGCGGAGGGTTGAACCAACCCCCGTGTCGGGCGCCTGCTCTCCCCCCGACCAACAGCCTCGGGTCAGACAGTGGCGACAGCGCTGGACCGGGCGCCGGTGGTGGATCCTGTCGGACGCCGACGCCGACTCCTGGCACCTCATGCCGCCTCGAGGGGGCCGCACGGGGGCACCCCGTCGCAGTCCCAGTCGTCGCAGTCGACGAAGCCGTCG
>CAYTJW010000147.1:0-5396 GCA_964438135.1 uncultured Thermoanaerobaculia bacterium | reverse complement strand
AGTCCTCGGCGCCGCACGGGGGCACCCCGTCGCAGTCCCAGTCGTCGCAGTCGACGAAGCCGTCGCCGTCGTCGTCGACGCCGTTGTCGCAGTCCTCGGCGCCGCACGGGGGCACCCCGTCGCAGTCCCAGTCGTCGCAGTCGACAAAGCCGTCGCCGTCTTCGTCGATGCCGTTGTCGCAGATCTCGGTTGCGAAGCTCCACGCCGTGGCGTCTCCGCTCTCGAACCCGTCGGAGAAGATCTCCCCCTGCCGAGCTGCCGCGACGCCGGCCCACGCGCACCACGCGAGAACCGCGCAGCGACAGAGGGACATCTGATGCCAGCTCATGGTTCCTCCTTCCGCGGTGCTCGTCTTCCGGCGCCGTGGTCCATGGACACACGTTGCGCTCTCGCGATACGATGCGCAACGCATGAGTATGCGTCGCGAAACCTCCCGGCGGCGGCAGCGGCAGGCGACGGCGCGCCGGCTCCTCGAGCGGGCCCTGCTCCTCGCCCGCAGGTCTCACCACCTCGTCACTGCGGCGGTCAATCTGCCCGCCATGACGGCGCTTCTCGGTCGGCGGCGCCCGCAACCTGACGGTCGTGCGCCTCGGCGTCCCCTCCCTCCGAAGCACCGTCGTACCAGACACCTCGGCCGCCTCGCGACGCGACGTGGAGAGATCTGCGGGCTGGCGCTGTGCGTGGTGGCCGGGGCCGGACCCGCGAGTGCGGAGCGGTTGTCGGTCCGCGCCTTCACCATCGCGGACGGGCTCGCCGGAGACTGGGTCACGGCGCTCGGCAGGGACTCTCGCGGCTACCTGTGGGTCGGCACCGCCACCGGGCTGTCACGCTTCGACGGCAGCTCCTTCGTCTCCTACTCGAGGCGGGACGGCCTGCCCAGCGAGATCGCCCGGGTCGTGTTGGAGGACCACACCGGGACCATGTGGTTCGTCACGGACGGCGGTCTGGTCCGCATGCGCGAGACCCGCGACGAGTCCGGGCGCCTGTTCGAGCCGTTCGAGCTGGGCGGGGTCCGCAGGGTTGGCCCGTTCATCGAGGACCGACACCACACGATGTGGGCGGGTGCGGGCGCCAGCCTGTTCCGTCTCGACCTTGCGGGTGGCGCCCAACGCTTCGAGAGGGTCGACGTGCCATTCCGCTGGCGCGGCGACACCAACCCGACCGTCAACGCGTTGGCGGAAGGGGCGGATGGGAGCCTCTGGGTCGGCACCTCGAGGGAGCTTCTCAGGTTGCTTCCGAGCGGGCGATGGCTCAACTACCGCTCGCCCGAGTCGGTCGACGCGAAGCACCCGAGCTCGACCGTGGAGGTGCTGATGGTCGACACCCAGGGCACCCTCTGGGTCGGCGGGCCGAAGGTCGTCGCCTTCACGCCGGACGACGCAGACGACCTGCCGACCGGCGAGCTCTCCGTCCCGACCGAGTCGGTGCCGGCCGACGGCGCCCAGCCGGGTGCCGAGAGCCCGGCGAGGGCCACCGTCTGGGGCGAGGAGGCCGGCGTGCCGTCCCTGGGATGGGACGACCTGGTGCTCGGCCGCGACGGCACGGTCTGGGCGCCGAACGTGCTTGGCCTGTATGCCTTCCGCCGTGGCGCGGCGCCGACCGTCTTGGACCGTCGTCGCGGATTGTCGGTGGACTCGGTGACCAAGGTGGTCGATGACGAGGAAGGAGGTCTGTGGGTCGGGACCCACCAGCGTGGCCTGCTGCGCGTCGACAGGGCCGGCTTCGCGAGCCTCGGTCCCGAGGATGGCCTGCTCAGCGAGCACATCGCCAGCGTGGCCGCGGATGGAGAGGGTGGCGTCTTTCTCTCGGGCTACCCGCCCGGGCACAGCATGCACCACGTGCGGGACGGCCGGGTCGAGGCGATTCGCTGGCGCATACCGTCGTACGTCACCTACCTCGGATGGGCGAGCACGCAGGGTACGATCCGGGACCACCTGGGCGACTGGTGGGTGCCGACCGGCGACGCCCTGCTCCGGTACCGGGGCGCTGATCGGTTCTCCGACCTGGCCACGCGGGCGCCCATCGCCCGCTATGGCACGAGCGAGGGGATGGGCGGGAACGAGGCGTTCCGCCTGTTCGAGGACTCGCGCGGCGACCTCTGGCTCGGCGTCTTCGGGGTCGGCGTCGTCCGCTGGGAGCGCGCCACCGGCAGGTTCCATCAGCTCAGGCAGCGACCGGGGGCGGCGGAATGGCCTGCGATGTCGTTCACCGAAGACCGCACCGGTGCGGTGTGGGCCGGGCTCTGGGGGGGCGGGCTCGCCCGCTTTCGGGGCGACCGCTGTGAGCCGATCCCGCCTGGAGGCGGCCTCCCGTCCAGCTCCGTGCGGAGCCTGCTGGTCGACCACCTGGGTCGGCTGTGGGTCGGCACGATCAACGGCGGTCTGGTCCGAACCGACGACCCCTCTCGGAGGCCTCTGAGCTGGGTTGCCTACACGACCGCCGACGGCCTGGCCAGCGACGGCGTCGTGTGCCTGACCGAAGACCGCTTCGGCCGGATCTGGATCGGCACCTGGCGCGGTGTCGACTGTCTCGACCCGACAAGCGGCCGCCTCGCCCACTACGACACCTCGAACGGGCTGATCAACAACTCCGTTGTCGCGGCCGCGCGTGACGACGCGTGCGACCTGTGGTTCGCGACCCAGGCGGGAGTCTCCCGGCTACGACCAGCGCTGATCCCGCCCGCCAAGCCGCCGAGGATCGGCATCGTGGAGGTTCGCTCGGGCGGCACGGTGTTCCCGGTGCCCGAGCTGGGCGCCATGGCGGTCGGCCCGCTCGACTTCCCGGTCGGCGCCGACAGCCTCGAGGTCGCATTCACCGGGGTCAACTTCGCGCCTGGCCAGCAGCTCCGGTTCCAGCACGCGCTGGGCTCGCGTGGGACCTGGTCGGCTCCGGCAGCCGAACGGCGGCTGCACCTCGCCGGTCTCGGAGCCGGAAGCTACGCGCTTCGCGTGCGAGGGGTGCGCAGCGACGGCGTCACGAGCGAGGTGGCGACCGTCACCTTCTCGATTCCGCCTCCGTTCTGGCGCCGCTGGTGGTTCCTCGGCAGCCTGGCCCTCGGCATCGCCGGGGCGGCCGTGGCCGCCCACCGCGTCCGCGTGCGTCACCTCGCCGAGACCCAGCGCGTCCGCGCCCGCATCGCCTCGGACCTCCACGACGAGCTCGGTCTGTCCCTGTCCCGGATCGCGATCCTGTCCGAGGTGGCGGGCCGCAAGCTCGACAACGGCGCGGCCCAGCAGGAGCTGGTGGAGATCGGCACCACGGCCCGGGACCTGGTCGCGGCCGCCAGAGACATCGCGTGGTCGCTCGACCCGCGCCGGGACGACCTGCCGAGCCTGTTGGCGCGGTTGCGCCGCTTGGCCGAGGACGTGCTGTCCGGCGCCGGCGTGCGCTGGAGCTTCGTTGCGCCACGCACCGTGGAGCGGACGCCCCTCGCGGCCGAGCAGCGACGGCACATCTACCTCATCCTCAAGGAGGCAATCAACAACGCCGCCCGCCACGCCGGCGCATCCCACGTCCGCCTCGTCGTCACCGTCGACGACCGGAAGTTCCACGCCGAGGTCGTGGACGACGGCTGCGGGTTCGCGACCGGCGAAAGCGGCCAGACCGGAAAGGGCGGCCACGGTCTCGGGAGCATGGCGCGACGGGCCGCGGAGCTGGGGGCAGAGCTGGGTCTCCGCTCGCGCCCGGGCGCAGGGACGACGGTGACCCTGGACGTGCCGCTCGGGTCGTGACGGTCACGCCCGCAGACCTCACCGTGTCGCGGAGCGAGGGGGACGAGATGGCTGTCAGGACCGAGATCCGTCGCGAGGAGCCGCCGCGGCGCACGACCCGTACGTCGCAGGCGACGCCGGACCAGGAGCGCCGTCATGGCGGCCGGATCGGCCCCCGCAGGAGTGAGGTGGTGAGAGACGCGGGTCAGTCCGGGTGTCGAGGCGCATGTTCATGCGATGCGCGTGGGCGGGGATGAGGGTATCTTCTTCCTGGGGGTCCACGGGCATGAGCGGCACGCTGAGGGTGGCACTCGTCGAGGACGACCGCAGGACGCGGGAGGCGCTCCGAGTCCTCCTCGACGGCTCGCCCGGCTTCTCCTGTGTGGCCGCCCACGGCTCGCTCGAGGAGGCGCTGCGGGTGCCGCCGCGCGAGGCGCCTGACGTGGTGCTGCTCGACATCAAGCTCCCCGGCTGCTGGGGCAGTGAAGGGGTGGACTTGGTCGTGCGGCGGTTCCCGGGTTGCAGGGTGCTGATGCTCACGGCGCTCGAGGACGAGAGCCAGATCGTCGAGTCGCTGTGCAAGGGCGCCTCCGGCTACATCCTCAAGGACACCCCGCCGGCGAGGCTCCTCGAGTACGTGCGGGAGGCGACTTCGGGCGGGGCGCCGATGTCCCCCGAGGTCGCGCGCAAGGTCGTCACGCTGTTCGCAGCCTGCGCGCTGCCGCAGCGTCTCGACTGCGAGGTCACGCCGCAGGAGACGCGCCTTCTCGCCCTGCTCGCCGAGGGTTTCGGCTACCAGGGCGCTGCGGAGGAGATGGGAGTGAGCGTCAACTCGGTCCGCGGCTACGTGCGCTCGATCTACGAGAAGCTGCAGGTCCACTCCAAGTCCGAGGCCGTCGCCAAGGCGCTCCGCGCCGGCCTGATCTAGGCCGGAGGTCTGGGCGGGGCCTGAAACGCCCTGCGTGGCACCTCGCGGGGGTCGCCGCGTCCGGGTGGCGCCGCCCTACCGCCAGTCCCCGTAGAGCTGGAACGCGGCCCAGTGGAAGGGGTGGGAGACGTCGTGCTCGACCACCCCGTCGCCCGCCTTCGCCGCGAGGGTGGTGCGGACCAGCTCGAGCTGGGCCGCCCGCAGGGCCTGGTCCGTGCTCTCGCCGGTCTGGCGGTGGGCGTAGAACCGCATCATCAGCTCGGCGGTCGAGACGTCGGCCACGCCCCACAGCGAGGCCAGGACCGCGCGCGCGCCGGGGTACTGGAAGGCGCGCGTCAGGCCGACCATCCCCTCGCCCGCGACCTCCTGGCCGACCGCGCTCCGGCACGCCGACAGCACCACCAGGTCGCGTTCGGCGAGGAGGGCGAGCATGGCCCGGGCGCGACCGCTCTCGAGCGCCGCGAACGCCTCCTCCGGCCGACCCAGCTCGACCAGGAGCTCGACCAGGTCGCGGTAGATGCCGAGGTGCGAGGCCCGGAACTCGCCGAGCTGCTCGGGGCTGCCGCCGAGCCGCTGCTGCTGCGCCTCGAGCGCCCGCACCGCCTGGCGCAGGGTGGTGAGCGCCTCGGCCGTGCGCCCGGCCTGGCGCAGGACGCCGCCGAGGTGCTGCAGCGACCGCGCCGTCTCCGTGGTGTCGGGGCGAGAGGGAGCATTCCCTGTTTGTTCTGATCTGGGTGGGGGGCTGTGATCTCAGTAGC
>CAYTJW010000146.1:9427-9668 GCA_964438135.1 uncultured Thermoanaerobaculia bacterium | reverse complement strand
GGCCTCGCCGCGCAGGCGCTCGAGCAGTCTCGGGTCGTGGCCCGGCCAGCGCTCGCAGGCGAAGGGGCGGGAGAGGCCGGGGGCGGTGGCGGTGGCGATGAGGGCCGCCTCGGCGGCGAGGGTGCCGGTGCCGCACATCGGGTCGAGCAGCGGTCGGGAGCCGTCGTAGCCGGCGAGGAGGAGGACGCCGGCGGCGAGGGTCTCGGCCAGCGGCGCGGGGCCGCCGCGGGGGCGGTAGCCG
>CAYTJW010000146.1:0-9417 GCA_964438135.1 uncultured Thermoanaerobaculia bacterium | reverse complement strand
GGCCACCGTTCCCTGACGGTTCAAGACTCAGAACCCGCCGCGGGGGCGGTAGCCGCGGTGGGAGAGCGGCTCTCCGCTCGAGTCCAGGCTCAGGGCGACCTCCCCCGGCGCGAGGTGGAGGTGGAGGCGGAGGTCGGGGTCCTGGCGGTCGACGTCGGGCCGGCTGCCGCGGCGGGAGCGGGTGCGGTCGGCGACCGCGTCCTTGACCACCAGGGCCGCGAAGTGCGGCTCGAGGTCCGGGTGGCGCCCGACCGCCTCGACCGCGAAGCTGCGGCCGGGCGGGAGGAGGTCCTCCCACGCCACGCCGCTCGCCAGCCGGTGGAGCTCCTCGCGGCCCCGCACCGGCCCCCCGGCGAGCGGCAGCAGCACCCGCATCGCCGTCCGCAGCTCGAGGTTGGCTCGGTACAGGTCGGCGGCGGTCGCCGCCCACGAGACGGCGCCGCGGCCCTCCGCCACCCCGGCCATCCCGAGCGCCGCGAGCTCGCCCGCCAGGACGTTCTCGAGCCCGCGACTGCAGGTCGCGACCAGTCGCGCCGGGAGATCGGCCGGCACCGGCAACGGCTCCGGCCAGCGTGTCACGGGCCCTGCCGTGCAGCAGGAGGTCGTCCCGCTCGTGGTCCCCAGGGCCCGCCGGGGGGGTGGGGGAGCTGACGGCTGACAGCTGACAGCTGAGCCTGTTTCAAAACCCCTGTCATCCCGAGGAGACCCGCAGGGTCGACGAGGGATCCCTCGCGGGGGACCCATGGCGAGACGGCCAGCAAGAAGCGATGTCGCCGTGGCAAGCTCTTTCTCCACAAAGGATTCCTCGCCCGAGCACGCCCGCCCGCCCAGCCCGGGCTCGGAATGACAGGGAGCTGGAGGGCGCCCGCCGGAGCACCACGGAAGGTCACAGACGTCCGTGGAAGGGCGTTGTGAAAGAGGCTCAGCTGACAGCTGGGCCGACCCTCAGGCCGTTTCACTGGCGCGACCTCGCCCGTCCTCGAGCTCGGGTCAGAAGTCGCTGGTCATGATGAAGAGCGGCGTGGCCTCGAACCTCTTGTAGTGCGGCCGCAGTCGCTCCGTGTTGTAGAACTTGTGCACGTCGACGACCTTCTTGCGGCTGGTGACGACCTCGATCGGGACGTTGTCGTAGCGGCCGTTGCGGACGTTGACCAGGCGGCCGGAGACGCCCTCCAGGATCAGGTCCATGGCCAGGTTGCCGAACGCCATCGGCACGATCGAGTCGACCGCGTCGGGGTCGCCGCAGCGGACCATGTAGCCGAGCCGCTGCGAGATCGGGTTGATGCGCTGGCCGTTGTTGTACTTCGGCGACAGCTCCTTGAGCTGGTTGGCGACCGCGTCGCCGATGCCGCCCAGCTTCTTGTGGCCGAACATGTCGGTCTCGTGGCCCTCGTACACCATCTCGTCCATGCCCCGGACGGTCGCCCCCTCCGACACCAGCACGACGCTGTAGCGGCTCGGGTTCTTGTGGCGGTCCTCGCACAGCAGCTGGGCCAGGAGCTCGATGTCGAACGGGTACTCCGGGATGACGCAGCGGTTGGCGGCCCCGGCCATGGTCGGCAGCAGGGCGGTGAAGCCGGCGTAGCGGCCGAACACCTCCAGCACCAGGAAGCGCTCGTGCGAGCCCGCGGTGGTGCGCAGGGCGTGGGTCAGGGCGATGGTGCGGGTGACGCAGGTGGAGAAGCCGATGCAGTAGTCGGTCCCCGGCACGTCGTTGTCCATGGTCTTGGGGATGGCGATGACCGGGATGCCCATCTGGTGGAGCTTGAGACCGTAGGACAGGGTGTCGTCGCCGCCGATCGGGATCAGGGTGTCGACGCCCAGCCACTCCAGGTTCTTGAGGACCTCGGGCGTGAGGTCGTTGCTGTCGGCGCCGTAGGTGTCGCGGAGGTGGAGCGGCACGGCGTTCTTGGGGACGTTGCTGGGCCGCGTGCGCGAGGTGTGGAGGAAGGTGCCGCCGGTGCGGCCGACCTTGTTGACGACCTCCTCGGTCAGCTCGAGCGCGATGTCCGGCGAGATCTCCTTGTCCTTGCGCTCGATCTCCATGATCCCGGCCCAGCCGCGCCGCAACCCGAGCACCCGGTACCCCTCGCGGATGGCGCGGACGGTGACGGCGCGGATCGCCGGGTTGAGCCCGGGCACGTCCCCGCCGCCGGTCAGGATGCCAATGGTCCTCTTGCCCTTCTTCGCGGTGGCCATACGCTACCCCCCGTCGAGCTTTCCGAGCTGGCCGCGACCCGAGGCCGCGGGTTGTCTGCCATTGTAACGGCCCGCGGTCCCGGTCGTCGAGGACGGCGGGGGACAGCGGCTGACCGCCGAGAGCCGTCGCGTCTCAGGCCTCGTCGAGGACCCGCCAGGTCGCAGTCTCGCCGGCGCGCAGCGGCACCACCTCGTCGTCGCCGAACGGGTAGCTCGCCGGGACCGGCCAGGGCTCCCGCGCCAGGGTGACGCGGCCCGGGCCCGGCGGCAGGTGGTAGAAACGGGCGCCGTGCAGGGCGGCGAAGCCCTCCAGGCGGTCGAGCGCCCCGGCCTCGGCGAAGGCCTCGGCGTAGAGCTCCAGGGCGAGGGGGGCGGTGAAGACGCCGGCCGGCCCGCACCCGCTCTCCTTGGCGCGGCGCGGGTGCGGGGCGCTGTCGGTGCCGAGGAAGAAACGCGGGTCGCCGCTCGTCACCGCCTCGAGCAGCGCTCGCCGGTGCTCGCGGCCCTTGACGACCGGCAGGCAGTAGTGGTGGGGGCGGGCGCCGCGGTCGAAGAGGGCGTTGCGGTCGAGCAGCAGGTGGTGTGCGGTGACGGTGGCGGCGACCCCGGCCCGGGCTCGCCGCACCACCTCGACCCCGTCCGCGGTGCTGCAGTGCTCGAGCACCACGCGCAGGCGGGGGAAGCGCTCGAGGAGAGGGAGGAAGACCCGGTCGAGGAACACCCGCTCGCGGTCGAACAGGTCGACCTCCGGGTCCGTCACCTCGCCGTGGACCGCCAGCGGCAGGTCCGCCTCCTCCATCGCCTCCAGCACGGGTGCGACCCGCTCGACCCGTGTCACCCCGGCCTCGGCGTTGGTCGTCGCCCCGGCGGGGTAGAGCTTGCAGGCGACCACCACGCCGCTGGCTCGGGCCGCCTCGACCTCCGCCGGCGGCGTGCGGTCGGTCAGGTAGAGGGCCATCAGCGGCTGGAAACCCGAGCCGGGCGGGCAGGCGGCGAGGATGCGGTCGCGGTAGGCGAGGGCGGCGGCGACCGTCGTGACCGGCGGGCGGAGGTTGGGCATGACCAGGGCGCGGCCGAACCGGCGCGCGCTGTGGCCGACGACCGCGGCCAGGGCGGCGCCGTCGCGCAGGTGCAGATGCCAGTCGTCGGGGCGGGCGATGGTCAGCCGGTCCACGTCTCGGGATTGTACCCGCCCCGCGGTGGCCCGTGCCCTCGCCCCCCGGCGACCGCGCCCGGCCGGCCGCCCGCCGGGAGGCGCCGGTCTCGGCTATAGTGGCAGGCGTCGGGCCCGGCGGGCCCCGACGACGAGCCGATGTCGATTGCCGGGAACCTCCGCACCATGGCCTTCGCCGACCTCGTGCAGTGGCTGTCGGGGAGCGAGAAGACCGGCACCCTGGTCATCGAGGGGGCGACCTGCACCAAGCGGGTCTACCTCCGCCGCGGCACGCTCGCGGCGATCGCCTCCGACCGGCCGCGGGACATGCTGGGCTACTACCTGGTGGGCTGGGGCCTGATGACCGAGGAGCAGCTGCGGCAGGCGATCGCCCAGCAGAGCGAGGCCCGGGTCATGCTCGGGGAGCTGGCGGTCAGGCTCGGCTACGTCACCGCCGAGGAGATGGCCTACCTGATCCGTCTCCGCACCGAGGAGAGCCTCTACGACCTGATCGGCTGGGAGGAGGGGCAGTTCCGCTTCCTGGAGGGCGAGCTGCCGGAGCGCGACCCGCTCGAGGTGGAGCTCCCCCTGCAGGGTCTCCTGCTCGAGGGCTTCCGCCAGCGCGACGAGCGCCGCCGCATGAGCCGCGTGGTGCCGGACGCGAAGCACGTCCCGGTGGCGGTTCTCGGCGTCGAGCTGGAGGCGGGGGACGACGAGGAGCGCGACATGGTCCTGGCGATGGACGGCCGGCGCAGCATCGACGAGATCGCGCTCGCCTGTCGTCTGCCGGAGTTCGCGGTGCTGTCCTTTGTCCACCGGCTGGTGGTCCAGGAGGCGGTCCTGCTCGGCCCGCCGGCGGAGTCGCCGGCGCCGGTGCCGGGGACGGGCGCCGAGCCGTGGCAGGGGGCGTTGGCCGACATCCGCGACCGGCTGTCGAGCGGCCGTCTGCTCGACGCGCTGCGCCTGCTGGGCGGGCTGCTCGAGAAGTACCCGGACGAGCCGCAGGTGGTGGCCCTGGCGATGCGGTTCGAGGGGGACATCGAGCGGACCCTCGACGCCACCGAGGTCGACCTCGGCGCCATCCTCGAGCTGGCCATCGACCTCGGCCAGCTGGTGAAGCTGGAGTGCGACCCGGCCGAGGGCTTCGTCCTGTCGCGGGTCAACGGCCGCTACACCGTGCAGGAGGTGCTGAGCCAGCTGCCCGGCACCTTCCTCCACAACCGCGTCATCCTCCACAACCTGCTCCGCCGCAACCTGATCCGGTTGCGGCAGAAGACCAGCATGGCGCGTTTCCGGGGGGGGGAGGTCGGCCGGGGCGAGGACGAGGTCGACGCCGCGCTGGAGATCGACTGAAGCGGAGATCAGCGTTCAGCGGTCAGCGTTCAGCGGTCAGCTCCCCCTCCCGGCCCGAGGCGAGCCGGCGCTCGCCGTCCGGTCCCGGCCACGCGCGCCGCTCCGGGCTGCCGTCGGCGCAGCCGGGAGGCGAGGCGGTGGCAGCTGACGGCTGAGGGCTGAGAGCCGAAAGCTGCTAGAGTACCGCCGAGGGCCTCGCGTGAGCATCGCCGGCACCCTGCGGACGATGAGCATTGCCGACGTGGTGCAGTGGCTCGGGACCTCGCACAAGACCGGCACCCTGGTGGTCGAGGGGCCGCGCGCGACCAAGCAGCTGGTGTTCCGCGCCGGCAGGGTGGTGGCGGTGGCGTCGGACGACCCGCGGGAGATGCTGGGCAGCTACCTGGTCGGCTGGGGCTACCTGAGCGAGGACGAGCTGCAGTACTTCCTGGCCATGCAGGAGCACTTCCAGATCATGCTGGGCGAGCTCCTGGTGCGGCTCAACCACCTCGCGCGCGTCGAGCTCGACCGGGTGCTCAGGGTCAAGACCGAGGAGAGCCTGTTCGACCTCCTCGCCTGGGAGGAGGGGAGCTTCCGCTTCGTCGACGGCGAGCTGCCGGAGCGCGACTTCGTGGAGGTCGAGCTGCCGGTGGCGAGCTGTCTCCTGGAGGGCTACCGGCAGCGCGACGAGCGGCGGCGCATGAGCGCCCTCGTGCCCGACGCGCGCCACGTCCCCCGCTGGCTGGGGCCGTTCGCGCCGTCGACCGCCCAGGAGAGGGCCATCGCCGCCGCGGTCGACGGCGAGCGCAGCATCGAGCGCATGGCTCTCGCCTGCCGCCTGCCCGAGTTCGACGTGCTGGCGTTCGTGTTCGAGGCGGTGAGCGTCGGCCGCATGGCGGTCGACCCGCCGCCGGTCGCCGACGGCGGCCCGGCCGGTCTGCCTCGGCGGTGGCTCGAGCTGGAGCGCGAGGCCGAGGAGTCCCTGCGGCGGGGGCGGTTGCTCGACGCGCTGCGGGCGATCGAGCGGCTCGAGGAGGAGCTGCCGCCGGAGCCGGGCGGGGTGCCGGCCAGCCACACCCTGCGCCGGCGCCTGGAGGAGGAGCTCGACCGCAGCCCGCTGGCGGCGGCGGTGGTGCTGGAGCCGGCCCTGGGGGACGACAAGCTGCTCCGCCTCGACTGCGACCCGGCCGCTGGCTTCGTGCTGTCGCGCGTCACCGGCCGCTACTCGACCGAGGAGGTGCTGCGGCAGCTGCCCGGATCGCGCCTCGGCAACCGGGTCCTGCTGCACGACCTGCTCCGCCGCAAGCTGGTCAAGGTGCGGGACGCGACCTCGGTCAGCCGCTACCGCCAGGCGGACCCGCTCGACATCGGCGAGCAGGACACGGGCCAGGGCTGAGTGGCTGCGAGTGGCGGCCGGCGGGGGTATAGTGAGGACATGGACACGCCCGACCGGAACGCGGTGACCTCGGCCTTGCCCGGGTTGCTGGCCCGCCTGCGGCACCCGCACCTGTTCGTCCTGCTGCTGGTCCTCTTTCTCGCCGACCTGGTGCTCCCCGACATGATCCCGTTCGTCGACGAGATCCTGCTGGCGATCCTCACCGTCCTCCTCGGCACGTGGCGGCGGCCGCGGGCGGAGGACGAGCCGCCGCCGCCGTCACCGCCGCCCGCCCTGCCCGGGGCGTGACCCGCAGTCGCTGCGGCTCGTCGAGGACGGCGGCGGCGACCGCCTCGGCCACCAGCTCGCTGCCCCGGCGGTTGACGTGGCAGCAGGCGTCCCGGCACGGGGTCTCCGCGGAGCCCGCGAAGAGCCGGGTCAGGTCGTGGTCGTCGGCGCCGGCGCTCGAGCCTCGCGCCGACCACACGCCGGTCGTGCGCCCCTTCGTGGTCGCCCGCTCGACAGGCGCGGCGAAGCCCGCTAGAGTTCGCGCATGCGCCGAGACAGCCGGGGAGCCTCCGTCCGCCCGTCGTTTCGTCCGTCGGGCTCGGCCAATGGCCGCGACGCCGGCACGCTGGTGCTGCGCGACGGCTCGCGCTGCGCGCTGGTGCGGTGCCTGCCGGAGGACGCGCACCAGGTGCAGGCGTTCCTCGCGCGAATGGAGGACGCCGAGCGGCGGGAGCTGCTGGGCAGCCTGCGGCTCGACGAGGCCGAGCTGGGTCCCTTCCTGGCCACGCTGGCCGAGCCGTCGCGCGGCGAGGCCCTGGTCGTGCGCGGTGCGGGCAGCGAGCAGGTGGGGGCGTTCGGGGCCTTCCGGCTGCTCGAGGGCCTGCGCGACGCGGCCTTCCTCGGCATCGCGGTCGAGCCGTCGCTGCGGCGGCTGGGGGTCGCGACCCTGCTCCTGGAGCGGCTGGCGGTGCTGGCGGCGCGGCGGGGGGTCGGCCGCCTGGCCGGCTCTTCCGGCGGCGACGACCGCTCGGTGGTCGCGCTGTACCGCGCCGCCGGGTTCGAGCCGGACGTGCGGGAGGGGGCCGACTCGGCGACCTTCCTGATCAGCACCCGGCCGGCGGTGGAGGAGCAGGGGCAGCGCCGGGTCGGGAGCGCCCGCGCCTTCACCGCCGCCTCCCTGCGCCCGCTCTTCCTGCCCCGGTCGGTGGCGGTGGCGGGCGCCTCGCGGGACCCGTCGAGCCTCGGTCACCGGCTGGTCGAGAACCTGGTCCGCAGCCGCTTCGACGGGCCGGTCTACCCGGTCAACCCGGCTGCCGAGCACGTCCTCTCGATCCGGGCGTTCCCCTCGCTCGAGGCGATCGGTCACCCGGTCGACCTGGCGCTGGTGGCGGTGCCGGCGGCGGTCGTGCCGGAGGTGGTGCGGTCGGCGGCGGCCGCCGGGGTGCGGGCGCTGGTGGTCGTGTCGGCCGGCTTCGCCGAGGCCGGGCCGGAGGGGCGCCGGCTGGAGCGGACGGTGCTGGAGGAGGTCCGCCGTCACGGCCTGCGCATGGTCGGCCCGGGCAGCATGGGGGTCGTCCACACTGGCCCGGAGGGGCTCAACGCCTCGCTGTCGCCGCTGATGCCGCTCGCGGGCACGGTGGCCCTGTGCTCGTCGAGCGGCGCCGTGGGCGTGGCGATCATCGCCCTGAGCCGGCGGCTCGGCCTCGGTCTGTCGTCGTTCGTCGCCGTCGGCAGCCCTGCCGACGTCTCGGCCAACGAGCTCCTCGAGTACTGGGGAGAGGACGAGCGGACCCGGGTCATCCTGCTGTACCTCGAGGACTTCGGGAACCCACGGCAGCTCGCCAGGCTGGCCCGTCGGGTGGGTCGCGCCAAGCCGATCGTCACCGTCAGGGCCGGCCTCGGCCGCGGCCACGGTCGCGAGACGGCGTCCCGCTCGGCGACCCTGGCCGCGTCCGACGCCGCCGCCGAGGCGCTGTTCTGGCAGACGGGGGTGATCCGAGCCGCGACCCTGCTGGACATGTTCGGCGTCGCGCGCCTGCTCTCCGACCAGCCCCTGCCGCGCGGGCGGCGGGTCGGGGTGGTGGCCAACTGCCCGGGGCCGGCGTCGCTCTGCGTCGAGGCGCTGGAGGCGGCGGGGATGAGGGTCGAGCCCCTGGCCGGCGAGACCCGCTCCCTCCTCCGTTGCGCGGCCGAGCCGCTCGCCTCCAACCCCGTCACCCTGCTGCCGGGGTGCGGCGCCGACGACTACCGGCACGCGGTCGAGGTGGTGCTGGCGGCGCCCGAGGTCGACGCCCTGGTGGTGGTCTACGCCCCGCTCGGCCCGGCCGAGGCGGACGAGCTGGGCCGCTCGGTGGCCGCCGCCGTGGAGGCCGGGCGACAGCGCGGCGGCGCCGGCAAGCCGGTGGTGGCGTCGATCGTCGGCGAGGACCTGGCCACGGTCGCGCTCGGCACCGTCAGCGGCGAGCGGGTGCCGGTCTTCCCCTTCCCGGAGGCGGTCGGCCGCCTGCTCGGCCAGGTGGCGGACTACGCCGAGTGGCGCTCGACCGAGCCGGGCGTGTTCCCCGAGTTCGGCGACCAGCGGCTGGCGGAGGCGCGCGACCTCTGCCGCCGGTCGCTCGAGGCCCACGGCAGCGGCTGGCTGCCGCTCGACGAGGTGCACGCGATCCTGGCCGCGGCCGCAATCCCGATGGCCTCCACCGGCGTCGCCACGAGTGCCGAGGCGGCGGTGAGGCTGGCGTCCGGCATCGGCTACCCGGTCGCGGTCAAGCTCGCGTCCCCGGCGCTCTTCAACCGCGCCGAACTGGGGGGCGTCGCGCTCGGCCTGGAGGGGCCGAAGGCAGTGCGCGAGGCCTTTGCCGGCATGCGCGCCCGGGCCGCGGCGGACGTCCACGGCGGGGCGTTCGACGGGGTGGTGGTGCAGCCGATGCTCGAGGGTGCGGCGGAGGTGATGATCGGCGCCCGCGACGACCCGACCTTCGGGCCCGTGATCGGCTTCGGCCTCGGCGGGGTGCACGTCGAGACCCTGGGCGACGTGGCCTTCCGCGTCTCGCCGCTGACCGACGTCGACGCCCGCGGCATGATCCGCGAGCTGCGCGGCTACCCGCTCCTGGAGGGCTTCCGTGGCCACCCGAGCGCCGACCTGGAGGCTCTGGAGGGGGCGTTGCTGCGGCTGTCGGCCCTGGTCGAGGCGGTGCCGGAGGTGGCCGAGCTCGACCTCAACCCGGTCTTCGCCTTCCCGCCCGGCAGCGGCTACGGCGTGGTCGGCGCCCGCATCCGCCTGAAGGAGCCGTCGCGGCGGTGAGGGCAGCGGTCAGCGGTCGGCCCCGTCGCCCGCTCCCCTCGAGCGGCG
>CAYTJW010000145.1:2188-9672 GCA_964438135.1 uncultured Thermoanaerobaculia bacterium | reverse complement strand
CGCCTCGGCCGGGACCGGGAGGCGCGCGCCTGCCGGGCTCGCCTGCGCGAGCTGCGTCGCGAGCGCTGACCGCCGGCCGCCGCGATCCGAGTCGCACCCCTCGGACCGCCCCGACCTCGGGACGGTGCCGGCGGAGCGGGCGCTGGAGCGGCTGCGACGGCGGGCCGGGCGGGCCGGTCGACCAGGTCCCCCGAGCCGCGGCCTTGACAGCCGCCCCCTCGAGCCCACAATGAGCGGCGATGCAGCGGATCGCGGCGAGTCAACGTCTCACCGTCCTGACCCTGGCGGCAGGCGACGGGGTGCTCCTGCTCGCCGCCGGCCTGCTCGCCTCCCTGCTCCGCTTCGGGCCCGCCTACCTCCCCACCCACCTCCGCGAGTTCCTCGCCCACCCCGGGTTCATCCTCTACGCGCTGCTGGTGATGTGGGCGCTGGCGACCACCTTCGACCTCTACCAGCCCCACAACTGGCGGGTCCGCGAGCAGCTCCTGGTGCGGCTCGCCGCGCTCGGCGTCGGCGTGCCCGTCGGCCTGGTGGTCGGCACCTATCTGGTGCCGGGGTGGCGCTTCGGCCGCGGCCTGCTCGCCCTCACCCTGGTCATCGCCCTGGTGCTGCAGTGGGCCTGGCGCGAGCTGTTCCTCCGCCTCCCCGACCGGCCGACGGCACGGGCCGCGGTCCTGATCGGCGACGGGCCGATCGTCGGCGCCCTGGTCGAGGAGCTCGAGCGCCGCCCGAGCCCGCCGTTCCGGCTCGTCCGCCACCTCCCCGCCCCGACCGCCGAGGACTCGAGCTTCAACCCCGACACCCTGGCCGAGGTCGACCTGGTGATCGTCGCCTCGCTCAGCCACGACCCGACCGTGGACCGCCTCGCCGCCCTCAACTTCCGCGGCACGCCGGTGGTCGACGCCGCCGGCGCCTACGCGGCCCTCACCGGTCGGGTGCCGGTGCAGCAGGTGGACTCCCGCTGGTTCATCGCCACCGGCGACTTCTCGTCCCTGGCCGAGTCCCCGTTCCACCACGTCCAGCGCATCCTCGACGCCCTCGCCGCCAGCGCCCTGCTCCTCGTCGCCTTGCCGGTCCTCCTCGTCGCCACCGTCGCGGTGCTGGTCGCCGACGGCCCACCCGTTCTCTACCGCCAGGTCCGCCTCGGCCGCTTCCGACGCCCGTTCGTCCTGCTCAAGCTGCGGACCATGCGCCGGGACTCCGGCAACGGGCCCGACTTCGCCGAGGAGAACGACCACCGCGTCACCTGGCTGGGCCGCTTCCTGCGCCGCTGGCGGGTCGACGAGCTGCCGCAGCTCGTCAACGTCCTGCGCGGCGACATGAGCCTGGTCGGTCCCCGCCCCGAGCGGCCCGACGTGGCCGAGCGCCTGGAGCGGGACATCCCCTTCTTCGCCTTCCGCTACTCGGTCCGACCCGGCCTGACCGGCTGGGCCCAGGTCCACCTGCCCTACTGCGCCGAGACCGAGGAGCACCTGGCCAAGCTCGAGTACGACCTGTACTCGGTCCGCCACCACGGCCCGGCGATGTACCTGCTGGTGCTGCTGCGCACCCTCGGCGCCCTGGTCTTCCGCCCCGGCCGGTAGGGCGGGCCGGCCCGTTCCCGCACCTGCGCCGGACGGGGTCTGCCCAGTGCCGCACTGCGGCATGCGCCCGGGGCGAGGCTGGCCGCTTGACAGCCGGTCGCCGCAGGTCCCATATTCGGGCTGGTCGCTGACCTCGTTCTTTGCCAGCTCGAGCAACCAGCCCGGCCGTCGTGGTGGCCGGGCCTGGCGGCGCGTTGCCATGGGGGTGCCCCGCTCGGGCGGGGCTGAGAGCACACCCCTCGAACCTGATCCGGGTCATGCCGGCGGAGGGAACTGGACGCGCCCCGGCGACCTCCGGCCCCGGTCGGGCCCGCGCCGGGCACCCCTCCCCGAAGACCCACGGGTGTGACGGGAGGTACCATGAACCGAATCGGACCGCTGATCCTGGCCGCGGCGCTGGCGGCCTTGCCGGCGACGGCGGCAGCCGTCGAGCTGGCGGGGCGGGTCACCGGCGCGGACGGCGAGCCCCTCGCCGACTGCACGGTCGACATGATGGCGGGGGCGTGTCTCTGGCACGCCACGTGTGGCGTCGACGGCCGCTTCCGGCTGGCCGTCGGGGACGACTTCGCCGCCCCGATCCTGCTCCTCGTCGCCGCCCCCGGCCACCGGCCGGCGGAGCTCGAGCTGGCCGAGGTCTTTCGGGAGCTCGAGGTGCAGCTCGAGGCCAGCCCCGCCTTCGCCGCCGAGGTCGAGGTCAGCGCGCTCCGCGCCCGGCCCGGCTTCACCCCGGTCACCGCCTCCAACGTCGGCCGCGACGACATCGAGCGCGGCTCGTGGGGCCAGGACGTGCCCATGTTCCTGTCCCAGGTGCCCGGCTTCTACGCCTACTCGGACAACGGCCACGGCATCGGTTACTCGTACTTCCAGCTGCGCGGCTTCGACATGCGCCGGACCGCGGTCAGCCTCAACGGCGTGCCGCTCAACGACGCCAGCTCGCACAGCGTGTTCTTCGTCGACCTGGCCGACTTCCTGGCCACCACCGAGGACATCCAGGTCCAGCGGGGGGTCGGCACCTCCCTCTACGGCGGCGCCGCCATCGGCGGCTCGGTCGACCTCGCCACCCGGACGCCGCTCCCGGACCGGCGCCTGCGCGTCCAGGCGCTGGCCGGGGCATGGGACACCAGCAGGTTCAACGTGGAGTACGACTCGGGCCGGTCCGACACGGGCTGGGCGGCCACCATGCGCTGGTCGCGGGTCGACTCCGACGGCTACCGCGACCAGTCGTGGACGACAATGTGGAACTACTACCTGGCGGTGGAGCGCGCCGGCGAGCGCTCGCACCTGAGGCTGCTGCTCTTCGGCGGTCCGGAGGACACCCACCTCGCCTACGACGGGGTGAGCCGCGACTACCTGGACGGCGAGGTCACCGGCGACCGTCGCCGCGACCGCCGCTTCAACCCCCTCGCCTACCCCAACGAGGTCGACCACTTCTTCCAGCCCCACTACCAGCTCATCCACGGCTGGCAGGCCACGCCATCGCTCGCCCTGCAGAACACCCTCTACTACTTCGAGGGCGACGGCTACTACCAGCAGTACCGGGCCGACCGCTGGATGCCGGAGTACGACCTCGAGCCGTTCCCGGGCCCCGACGGCGAGCTGGTCGACACCACCGACCTCGTCCGCCGCCGGCAGGTCGACGAGTGGGACGCGGGCTGGGTTCCCTACCTGGAGTGGGACCACGGGGACCGGCGCGGCACGCTGCAGGCGGGCGTCGCCAGCCGCCGCCACCACAGCCGCCACTGGGGCGAGGTGACCTGGGCCGAGCACTACCCCCCCGACCTCGCGCCCGACCACCGCTACTACGACTACCAGCTCGACAAGACCAGCCTGCAGCCCTTCGTCCAGGAGTCCTGGCAGGCTGGCCCGCGCCTCGCCCTCCTCGCCGGCCTGACCTGGACCTGGCACCGCTACCGGATGGCCGAGGACCAGCTCCGCGGCGTCGCCTTCAGCGAGGAGTTCTCCTACCCCCTGCCGCGCCTCGGCGCGACCTTCTTCCCGGCGGACGGCACCAGCCTCTACCTCAACCTGTCCCGCGGCGGGCGCGAGCCGGCCTTCCGCGACCTCTACGACCCGCAGGACTACTGGAGCCAACCGGTGGAGCTCGAGCCCGAGGAGCTGACCGACCTCGAGCTCGGCGGCGAGCGGCGGTGGGGCAGCGGCGTCGCCCGGGCGACGCTCTACTGGCTGCACTTCACCAACGAGATCGTGTGGGCCGGCGGCCTCGACTCGGACGGCGTCCCGGTCACCGCCAACGGCGCCCGCACCGACCACCGCGGCGCCGAGCTGGAGCTCGAGTGGACGCCGCGGCCGCGCTGGGGGGGGCGGCTCGGCCTGGCCTGGTCCCGCAACACCTTCGACCAGTTCGTCGAGTACGACTGGGACGGCACCGCCGTCGACCACGCCGGCGACCCCATCGCCGGCATCCCGGAGTGGCTGGGGACGCTCCAGGCGAGCGGGGGCGCGGGGCCGGTCGACGCCCTCCTCGCGCTGCGCCACGTCGGCCGCTTCTACCTGGACAACACGGGCAGCCGCGAGCGGTCGAACGACCCCTTCCTGAGCCTCGACCTGTCCCTGACCGTGGACCCCGGCGAGGCGGCCAGGCGCTGGCTCGGCGCCCAACGGGCGGTGGTCGAGCTGCGCCTCGACAACGTCACCGACGAGCTGTACACGACCTTCGGCTACGTCGAGGACGGGCAGCCCTTCTGGATCCCGGCCGCCACGCGCTCGCTCTACCTCGGCTGCACGGTCGACTGGTAGCCGCGGCGGGCCGGCTCCCCCGCCGGGCGACGCCACGCCGCGGCACGGCAGGAACGCCGGGCGCCCCGCGCCCCCTCCGGGACCGGGCCGGTCTCATGCCGCACCGAGGCGTGCCGAAACGGGCGGGATCGGCTACCCTCCCCGCCTGACGAGATGCGCGCCGTCCCCGTCTTCCTGCTGCTGCTCGGCCTGAAGGCGTTCTGCCACGTCTTCTACCGCTATCGCGCCATCTGGCCCGACGGCCAGCCCAGGGGCTGGTGGCGGTCCTTGAGGGTCATCGCCATCCTCAACCACACCTCGCTCTACGAGATCCTCCTGGTCGGCTACGCCCCGCTCGGGTTGCTGTGGAGGATCGCCTGGCACGGCGTCCTGCCCCTGGCCGAGAAGACCGCCCGGCGCCCGCTGGTGGGCCTGTACTTCCGCTTCCTCATGCGCCACGTCGTGGTGGTGACGCGGCAGCGCGACCGGACCTGGGACGAGGTCCTCAACCGGGTCGACACCGACGCGCTGGTGGTCATCCTGCCCGAGGGGAGGATGAAACGGCGGGACGGGCTCGACTCGAGCGGCCGGCCGATGACGGTGCGGGGCGGCATCGCCGACATCCTCGAGGTCCTCCCCGCCGGCCAGATGCTACTGCTCTACAGCGGCGGGCTGCACCACATCCAGGTGCCCGGCGAGCTCCTGCCGCGGCTGTTCCGGACCGTCAGCGCCCTCTTCCAGCTCGTCGACATCCCCGCCTACTGCGCCGAGCGGGTGGCCGAGGCCGGCGCCGAGGACGGCTTCAAGGCCGCGGTGATCCGCGACCTGGAGCGGCGGCGCGACCTGCACTGCCCGCGCGCGGCGCCGGGCGACGAGCCGCCAGCGGTCAGCGACCAGCTGCCGGTCTCCCCCGCAGACCCGGCCGAGAGCGGCCGGGCGGGCGGGCGAGCCGAGGGCTGAGGGCCGCCGGGTCCTCGAGGGAACGGGAGCCCCACGGTCGAGGCGAGTGCCCGGGACACCTCGGCCCGCGGTCGTGGACGTGGTCGTGGTCGAGGACGATGGCCGCGCGGGGGCCAGGTCGAGGCCGAGGACCAGGTCCAGGTCCAGGTCCACGTCCACGTTGGCCGGTGGTCGTCGGGAGCCCGAGCACGCCTCGACCGGCGGGGAGGATCCCGCTAGACTCCCCGCCCGTGACCAGCCGCACTGCCTCGCTGCTGCTCGTCGCCGTCACCGCCGTGTGGGGCTGGACCTTCGTCGTCGTCCAGGAGGCGGTGCGGGCGTGGGGTGTCGTGCCCTTCCTGGCCCTGCGCTTCGCCATCGCCGCGGTCGCCACCGCCGCCCTGTGGGGTCGCCACCTGCGGGCCGCCTCCCTCCGCGCCGGGCTCGGCGTCGGCGCCATCCTCGCCGTCGGCTACCTCCTGCAGACGGCAGGCCTGCTGTCGACGACCGCCACCAGCGCCGGCCTCATCACGGGCCTGTTCGTGGTCGTCGCGCCGCTCGCCGACCGCCTGCTCTACGGCACCCGCCTGCCCCGCGTCGCCGCCGCCTCGGTCGGTCTCAGCCTGGCCGGGATGACCCTGCTGACCGGTCGGCTGCCCACCGCCCTGGCGGTCGGCGACCTGCTGGTCCTCGGCTGTGCGGCGGCCTTCGGCTGCCACGTGGCGGTGCTGTCCCGCCACGCGCCGCGCCACGACCCGCGAGCGCTCGGCGCCGCCCAGATGCTGGCGTGCGCGGCGGTCTTCCTGCCGCTCTGGCCGGTCGCCGGCACCGTCGAGCTGCCGCCGGCCGACCTCTGGCCGGCCCTGCTCGTCACCGGCCTGGTCGCCTCGGCCTTCGCCTACGCCGTGCAGACCGTGGCCCAGCGCCACCTGTCGGCCGTCCGCACCGCCGTCATCCTGACCTGCGAGCCCCTCTTCGCGGGGCTGTTCGGTTACCTCCTGGCCGGCGACCGCCTGACCCCGTGGCAGCTCGCGGGCGGGGCGCTGATCGTCGCCGCCCTCCTCCTCACCGAGCTCGCCGGGAGCCGGTCGACAGCCGACGGGCGATGAGCGGGCAGCGACCGGCGGTCGGCTCCCCCACCCGACCGGCGGCAGTGACGGCCGAAACACGGCCGACCGCCTTGGGAGCCGGAAAAAAACAAGTGTTGCATTCGTACGTCGCTGCATCCCGTCCCGCTTCGTGGCGGGGACCCCGCCGGACCTGCGACGTATCAGTGATACGCCTCGGTCCGGCTGCACCCCGCGCCTCGCGGGCCGGGCGCATCGGCGTCCTCGGTGCGACACACTTGTTTCTTTCCGGCTCCTCACCGTCGTCTGGGCTCAGGGGGGGGGCAGCTCGAGCCCGGACACGGGCATCACCGGCTTGCCCCGGTCGGAGCGGGGCCGGTCGGGGAAGCCGCCGCCGAGGGACACCTGGATGGTCGGGCCGACGTGGCCGACCGGGGTCGGCACCGGCGTCGGCACCTGCCCGCCGCCGCCCTGCCAGATGAACGCGGCCAGGTTGGCGAGGTCGGTCAGCCCGTGGGACAGCGACACCCCGGCGACGCCGAAGGCGAGCGACCGGTCGTCGAAGGACGCCGCGCCGCGCAGGCTGCCGGTGCGGTAGAACTCCGCGCCCACGTGCGGGTACAGCTCCCGGCTGCGGTCGAGGGCCCGCTGCACCGCCGCCGCCAGCTGGCGGTCGTGGACCAGGCCGCGGTCGAGCCCGTAGTGGACCAGCCGCACCCGCCCCAGGATGGAGGAGGCGTAGCGGGCGTACTCCCCGGAGTACTCCGGCTCGCGCGGGTCGGCGTGCGACACCGCCAACGGGTCGTTGGCGTCGAGCACCCGGGCCGCCAGCACCCCCAGCTCCTCCACCAGCTCGTCGAGCGGGATGGGTTGCCGCAGGCCGGCGGCGCACCGCTCGACCTGGTCCACGAGCGCCTCGGCCAGGAGCCCCGGGTTGGCCGCCCGCCAGGCCGGTGGTGCCGCCAGGCCGCGCTCGATGCCGGCGTCGAAGCGGCGGTGGTGGCGGCGGACCTGGCGCTCCAGGTCGGGCGGGAAGAACTCCACCGCCGACCAGGCGACGAATCGGGTCGTCTGGCCGCTCCAGCCGAGGCACAGAGACGAGGCCACGACGACCGCGACCAGCCCCGCAGCCCGGCGGCCGCCACCGCGAGCGCGGGCG
>CAYTJW010000145.1:0-2178 GCA_964438135.1 uncultured Thermoanaerobaculia bacterium | reverse complement strand
CGGGCTCCGAGGCGCGTCCGGTGGCGGCAGCGGGCGGACCAGGCATCGGCCGCCCCGCTACCGTCTCTGCTCGAGCATGGCCAGGACGAGCTGGCGGAGCACGGCCGTCTCCCCGGGCGAGTAGCCCTCGTAGAGCTGCACCGGCCGCCCGTCCGGGTCGAGCAGGATGGTGGTGGGGATGCTGACCACGCCCAGGCGCGCAAGGTCGCGCTGCGCCATCCGGTAGACCGGTATCTTCAGGCCGTGGCGCTCGACGAACTGCCGCGCCGCCGCCGGCGAGCTGTCGATGTTCACCGTGACCAGGGCCAGGCCCCGACCTCCGAGCTCCTCGTGCAGCTTCTGCAGCTCGGGCAGCTCGACCCTGCAGGGGCCGCACCAGCTGGCCCAGAAGGTGAGCAGCAGCGGTCGCCCGCGCAGGCCCTCGACGGTCACCGAGCTGGCGCCGTCGAGACCCTGGAAGGTGAAGTTCGGGAACGGCGGCAGCTGCTCCGCCCCCGAGCCGACCGCGACCAGGACGAGGAGACACAGAACCACAGCGCGAGGCGCCCCACCCATGGGCGTATGATACGGCACCTGCCACGACGCCAACAAGGCGCTCGCGACCGACTGTCAAGCCGGTGGTTCTGGACCCGGCGGGGGCTCGGCGCCGCGGCCGTTGCCGGTCGCCACCCGGGCGCTCTCGATCAGCCGCGCCGCCCGGTAGATGTAGTTGAAGCCGGAGACGATGACGAGCACGAACGAGGCGTAGAAGCACGCCGCCGGCAGCCACCGCGGCAGGACGACGAGGTTGGCGAGCAGCACCACCGCCACCGTGACGACGTGCAGCATGGTCGTCAGCTTGCCGAGGATCGAGGGCGGGAACCGGCTGATGCCCTCGACCACGTACAGCACCAGGGCCACGAGCAGGATCAGGAAGTCCCGGAACAGGGCGATGATCGCCAGCCAGAGCGGGATCCGGACGTGCTGCCCCTGGGGGATGGTGAGGGCGACGTAGGCGGCGGTGAGCAGCAGCTTGTCGGCGATCGGGTCGAGGTAGGCGCCGATCAGGGACCGCATGCGGAAGGTGCGCGCCAGCCAGCCGTCGAGGCTGTCGGTCAGGCCCGCGACGACGAAGGTCCAGGCCGCGGTCCAGTAGTCGCGGTTGTACACCGCCAGGACGAAGAACGGGACGATCGCCATCCGCACCAGGGTGACGAAGTTGGGCAGGGTGATCGGCCGCAGGGAGCGCTCCACCGTGGTGCGGATGCGCCGGTCGCGGTCGCCGCCTCCGGCGGCGGGGCTCACTGGCCGCGGTTCTTCAGCCACAGCCCGCGAAGTCCCTTCAGCGTCAGGTCGGGGTCGACCGCGGTGACCAGCCGCAGGTGGCGGGCCAGCTGCTCGGCGAAGCCGCCGGTGGCGATCACCGGGCAGGGACCCACCTCGTCCAGGATGCGTCGCGTCACCCCCTCGACCAGGCCCAGATAGCCGTAGAACAGCCCCGACTGGATGCTGTCGACGGTGGCCTTGCCGATCACCCGCGGCGGCGGCTCGAGGGCGACCCGCGGCAGCTTGGCGGTGCGGCTCCCGAGCGCCTCCGCGGTCACGCCGGGGCCGGGGGCGATCGCCCCGCCCAGGTACTCGCCGGCGGCCGACACCACCTCCCACGTCACCGCGGTGCCGAAGTCGACCACGACGCACGGTCCGCCGTGGCCGTCGAGCGCCGCCTCGGCGTCGCACAGCCGGTCGGCGCCGAGCTCGCGCGGGGCGTCGACGCGGAGCGGCATGGAGACCGACACCCCCGGCTGGATGAAGACCGCCTCGTGGTCGAGGAAGCGTCGCACCGCCTCGGCCAGACGGGGGTCCATCGGCGGCACCACCGACGCCACCGCCACGCCGGCCAGCTCTTCCGCCCGCACGGAGGCCCAGCCGAGCAGCTGCCGCAGCCACAGGCCGAGCTCGTCCGCGGTCCGCTCGGGGTGGGTGGAGAGGCGGAAGGTGCCGGACAGGGCCTCGCCCTCGAACACACCCACCACGGTGTTGGTGTTGCCCACGTCGAGCGCGAGGAGGAGCTCGGCCACGTCGTCGCCTCCCGGGAGCGTCATTCTACCCCGACCGCTCCGGATCCCTCCCCTCCCGTACCCGTACCGGGCGTACGTCAGGATTGTGGCGTGTTGGTAGGAGATGCTGGTGGCGGAGTAC
>CAYTJW010000144.1:0-9794 GCA_964438135.1 uncultured Thermoanaerobaculia bacterium | reverse complement strand
ACGCGGCCGAAGCCGAGGCCTGGGCGGCCGCCTACCGGTCGGTGTTGGCCGCCCTGGCCGGGCCGGCGAGCTGCGCTCCCCCCGCAGCCGCCCCGTCCCGAAACGGGACAGGCCCGGGCTGAGCCCGTGCCCGGTTCGGCGCAGGCCGAGCCGTGGTGCCGCCCGAGCCCTGGCACGCGACGTGCTGAGCGCGGTGTCAGAGCGGTGTCAACCGCGGCCCGGCCGTCGCCGTCTGACGTTGACAGCGGCCCGGCCGCGACCGATGATTGAGGCAGGGCGCGTCGATGGAGGAAGGGCCCGCACGTCGAGACGGCGTCGCAGCTCCCAGCGGGAGCCGTTCCTGCGGTTTGGTGCGAGGCTGCGGCGCTCCCGGCGTGGGCATTGTCGGCGGTCCCGGCGCGGCGGCGACCTGGTGCGCTCGAGCGCGCCAGCGCCACCTCGCCAGCGGAAGGGGGGCGGTGTCATGAAGCGGTTGACCATGCTGGTGGCGGGGTTTCTGCTCCTCACAGGGGGAGTCGCGCTGGCGCAGACCGACGAGCTCGACCGAGCCCGCGAGGAGTACGCCGAGTGTCAGGAGCGGCACGACCTCGACGCGATCCAGGAGCTGCTCTGGTACCACCGCAACGTGGACCGGGTCGACGCGTCGATCTACGGCCTGCCCAAGGACGACTTCGACGACGACCAGCCGCTGACCATCGACGAGCGGCTGATGTACCGCAGGGCGAGGCTGGAGCTGGGCGAGCCGATGGCGACGTCGGGCCCACTCCAGTACCCCCACCACCTGCGCCCTGCGCTGGACCACTACTACGAGACCACCGGCGAGCGCCCCGACTGCTCGAGGATCCTTGAGGACGCCGGCCTCCAGGGCCAGCCCGAAGCCGTCGGCTCGGGCTGGGCGAGCGACCTCGCGGTCACCGACAGCGACATCCAGGAGCGGGGCGAGGTGCACATCGCGATCGACCCGGCCAACCCGGCGCGAATGGTCGCCTCGTCCTGCCCCAACGGCGGCGTCGGCCTGCCGGACTCGTCGTCGAACTTCATCGCCTACACCTCGAACTACGGCCAGTCGTGGACCGAGACCGCGGTGGGCAACAACGCCGGCACGGCCTGGGAGTGTGACCCGGTCAGCTACTACCAGCGCTCGACCGGGAGGGTGTACCACGCGAAGCTCGGCTGCGTCGCCACGAGTGCGTGCACGAGCGGGACGAACGTCCTCCTGCGCTACTCAACCACCAACGGCGCGTCGTGGACCGACTGCGGCGCCCGGCCGGGTGACGGCGCAGCGGAGGACCGCGAGTTCTTCGCCATCGACAACACCAGTGGCACGGGATACGGCAACATCTACGTCACCTGGCACAACAGCAACCGGGAGAGGGTGGCGCGGTCCACCGACAACTGTGCCACGTGGGTGAACCTGCAGAACCTCAGCGCAGTATCCTCCGCCATCACACCGGACATCACCGTCGGCGCCAACCACCACGTGCACGTGGTGTGGCAGAACCACGGCGACGGCACCTTCAAGCTCCGCCGTTCGACCGACCAGGGCGCCAACTGGATTGCCGCCCAGACCCTTGCCACCCGCAACGGGGCGTGGTCGAACTCGATCCCCGCGCAGTGCCAGCGCAAGGTGCCGGCGGCGCCCTACGTCGACGTCAACCGGGCCGCCAGCTCCCCCTACTACGGGCGCGTGCACGTGATCCTGCAGATGTTCAACAACGCCTGCGCCACCGAGGCGGCTTACACCTGCGCGAACTGGCAGACCAACTGGAGCAGCACCTGCAACTACGACCTGTTCCACATGTACTCGACCGACAGCGGCGTCACGTGGTCCTCGCTGACCAACATCACCTCGGGTGACGGCAACACGGTCGACCACTTCATGGGCGCGATGCGGGTCGACGAGACGGACGGCTCGGTGTGGGTGAGCTATCACCGCTCCACCCTCGCCCCGGCGAGCTGGGAGGACCGCATCTTCACCCGCTACTTCGTCCGCCGTTCGACCAACGGCGGGGCGAGCTGGGACGCGCCGGTCGAGGTGTCGACGGTCGAGAGCAGCGAGCTGGTCGTCGGCGGCGACTCCTTCGAGCGCGGCGACTACAACCACCTCGAGGTGCTGCAGGGGGTGGCCTGGCCGGTGTGGATCGACCGGCCCGGCGGCTGGACCGAGGAGGAGGTCAAGGTCCGCAAGATCTGCTCCGAGCCGGCCCACTGGAGCGAGCGGGCGACGACGCCGACCGTGCCGGCGACCACTACCGCCAACGGCGCGGCCGGGGTGGTCAACGTCAGCTGGAGCCTGCCCGACCTGTTCTGGGGCGACGCCGGCGAGACGCCGGCCTCGCGCAAGTTCCAGCTCTGGGTCGACGGCGCCCTGGCGACGGACAGCATCCTCTACACCTCGACCTCCACCACCTGGGACCCGAACGACTGCGCCAGCCACACCTACCGCGTCCGCGCCGTCAACCAGTGCGGCATCACCAAGGACTACGGCTCCTCGAGCCGGGCCTACACCTGCTGCGCCAACAACCCGACCGCAGTGGACGTGACGCCGAACGGACCGATCACGGTCTGCTCCGGCACCGGGCGGCTGCTGACCGCCGGTCTGACGGGGGGCTCCGCGCCGTTCGGCTACCAGTGGTACCGCGACGGGGCGTTGATCTCGGGCGCCACGTCATCGACCTACCTCGCCGCCGACTCCGGCACCCACACCTACAACTGCCGCCTCACGGGCTCGGGCTGCACCTGGGACATCCAGGACAGCGCCGGCACGGCCATCACCTGGTCGAGCGACCTGAGCTTCGCGGGCGTCACCGGCGTTTCCCAGCTCACCGGCAGCGTGTGCGGCCTGCGCGTGAGCTGGGCGCCCGCGACCGCGTCGTGCAGCGGCACCACGGTCTACAACGTCTACCGCTCGTCCAACCCGAACTTCACCCCGAGCGCGTCGAACCGGGTCGCGTCCTGCGTCACCGACACGTTCTACGACGACACGACGGTCGCCACCGGGACCGCCTACTACTACCTGGTGCGGGCCGAGGACGGCACGGTCGGCAACGGCGGGCCCTGCAACGACGGCCTGGAGGACGCCAACGCCGTCAAGCTCCCTGGTGTGGGCGGCGGCGGCACGGTGACCCTCTACAGCGAGAGCTTCGACTCCTGGGCCGCCGGCGACTGGGCCGGCTGGAGCCACGGCAGCTTCGGCGGCACCGACGGCTGGAACGGGGTCCGCGCCTGTGCCGCGGCCAGTGGCGCCAACATCCTCCGCTTCGGCGACGCCGCCAGCTGCACCGGCACCTACCTCTACGACGCCGACGCCATCGCCTACCCCGACATGGCGCCGATCCAGGTCCCGGGCACGGCGACGGCCACCGGCCTGAGCTTCAACCACCGCTTCCAGTACGGCGCCACCGACGGTGGCCTGCTCTACGTCGCCAACGGGACCAGCTACCCGACCTTCTACCACGTGCCGCAGACCTACCTGTCGGGCCAGCAGTACACCGGCTACATCGGCACCGGCACGGGGACCAACAACGCCTTCATGGGCAGCTCGACGAGCTACCCGACGTACCAGGCCACCACGGTGAACCTCGGCGCCTTCTGCACCGCCAACACGGCCAACGGCTTCACCGCCAACTGCGCCGGCAACCGACTTTACCTCGGCTTCAACGGCTACTCGAGCGGCCTGCTCCTCGACCAGACCAGCGACTCCACCTCGACCGGCGGCTCGAGCTGCCAGGACTTCGAAGCCGCCTACAACGCCTACGACGCCGAGGGCGCCGACGACTTCACCGTGCCGGCCGGGGTCACCTGGACCCTGGAGGAGGTCTACGTCGCCGGCTTCTACAACGCTGGCGGCTGCCACCTGGACAGCGTCGACGTCGTGGTTTACTCGAACTCCGGCTCCAACCTGCCCAACACCGCGGTCTGCACCAACAGCGGCGTCAGCGGCAGCAACCTGGTCGACTACGACGGCGAGGTCTCTGCCCGTCTCCCGACCCCGTGCACCCTCACCGGCGGCGGCAGCGGCACGACCTACTGGCTGGGCGTGCAGGGCAACATGTCGATCTCGGGCAACGGCCAGTGGTACCGCCTGCGCCACCAGGCGACCCACGGCAACGGCGCCGCCTGGCGCAATCCCGGCAACGGCTTCGGCACCGGCTGCACGGCCTGGACTCGCCTCAACAGCTGCGGGACCGCCGGGGATCCGGACTACACCTTCAGTCTCTACGGCTCCCAGACCAACGCCGCCGGTTGGTTCGTCGACGACGTGCAGCTGACCGCGGCCACCGGCTCGGCCTGCACCACGGCCCCCAACCCGGTGCAGTTCTTCACCGTCACCTCGACCAGCACCCAGAACGACCTCGAGTGGGTCAACCCGTCGTCCGGGACCTACGGCGCAACCACGATCCGCTACCGCACCGACGGTGTGTTCCCGACCAGCCCGAGCGACGGCACCCTGGTCGTGACCAGGGCGGGCACGGGCGGGGCCTACGACACGTACACTCACGGCGGGCTGGCCAACAACACGACCTACCACTACACGGCCTTCGTCAACACGGCCAGCGACCTGTCCGGCCTCTACTCGGGCGCCATGACGGTCTCGGGGCGGCCGCAGGTGACCACGGGCCCGGTCAAGTGGGTCTTCAACACCGGCGCCAGCGCCCTGGCGCCGCCGGGCATCGGCTCGGTCTACGCGACCTCCAACGACCGGGCGGTCCACGCCATGGTGTCCGGGTCGACCGGCGGCACCTGGCCGTCGCCGCCCAGCCCGACCTGGCAGCCGCGGGTCATGGCCCGGCCGGCCCAGGGTCGGCCGGCCGTGGCGCCGCTGTCGACCGGCAAGATCGTGGCCCAGGGCTCCCAGGACGGCTACGTCTACAAGCGCAACGCGGTGACCGGCGCGCCATCCTGGTCGGTCCAGCCGGCCGGCGCAGGCAGCATGATTCAGGCATCCCCGGCCGGCATGTTCAGCGAGTACTTCGCCGGGGCGCCCGACCTGGTGCTCGTGGGCACCCGAACGGCGAGCGCCAACAACGTGTTCTACGGCCTCAACCTGGCGACGGGGTCCTCGACCCTCAACGGCTGGTCCTTCAACAACGGCGGCGGCGCCAACGGCATCGGCATCATCAGCGCCGACGCCTATGTCGTCTACGGAACGACGCCGCGGGTCTACTTCACCAGCCGCACCAGGGTCGGCGGCTCCTCCGGCACCCTCTGGTGCCTGGAGTTCACCCAGTCTTCGGCGACCAAGTGCAACGGCGGCGTCGGTTGGCCGGTGACCGGCCTCGGCAACATCGACAGCGCGCCGGTGGTCCGGGGCAACACGGTCTACGTTGGCAACAACATCGGCACGGTCTACGCCATCAACGCCACGACGGGGGCCACCAATTGGAGCTACGCCACCGGCGACGGTCCGGTCAAGGGCTTCATCTGGGCCGACTGGGCCGTCGGCTCCGACGACCTCTACCTCAGCACCACCAACAGGGTCTGGTCGCTGGAGGACGCAGGCTCCCACCTCAGGTGGTCGTCGAGCGTCGTCAGTCTGCCGTCGACGCCGGTTTACCTGCACAGCTTCGGCCAGGTGCTGGTGGGCTCCGGCGACGGCAAGGTCTACCGGCTGTCGGCGGCCACCGGGTCGGACGCCGGGGTGGCGAGCTGGCCGGTGACGCTGGGGGCCGGCAACGCCGCGGTTGGCAGCCCGGCCTTCGACGGCACCGTCACTCCTGCGCTGGCGTACGCCGGCACCGAGTCCGGGGCGGTCTACGCCGTCGTGGTGCAGTAGGGCGGAAAGGGGAACGACGATGACTCGCAGCTACCTGGTCCTCATCGTGGCGGTGGCCCTGCTGCTGGCGGCGGCGCCGGCGATGGCGCAGAAGGGCGCCGACCTGTGCGCCAAGGTCGTGGTGAGCAACTCCGCCGGAGCGCCCCAGCTCGCGGGCGGCAGCTTCTCCGCCCGCAAGGTGGAGGACCTCCGCTTCAGCGTGCTGTTCCTGTCCGAGGTCGAGGGCGACCACTTGCTCGAGCTCAAGGTCTGGACCCCGCGCGGCCACCTCTACGAGACCCTGACCGCGCCGATCTCGAGCCGAGCGGCCGAGGGCGCCCAGCGGGTCGTGCCCAACTACCCGCGGCCGCTCGAGGTGCAGGTGCTCGAGCGGGTCGTGACCCGCGAGGGGACGTTCTTCGCCACCGGCCTGACCTTCCCGGTCGGCGGCACCGCCATCGTCGCCAACTCCCTCTACGGCCGCTGGCGGGTCGACGTGCTGCTCGACGGCCAGCCCATGGCCTGCGAGGTGGTCAACGCCTTCGTCCTGACCGAGTGACCGCGGCGGCGAACCGCGACCGTCCCGACCTCGGCCCCGCCAGCGCGGGGCCGAGGCGTCTCCGGCGGGCGGTCTCGACGGCAGCTTGACGCAGGTCACACGGTCGGGCGACGACCTGCGGTAGACTGGGCGCGGGCGCCGAGCGGACGGCGGGGCGACGGCCCCGGCGTTAGGGCAGCCCGGGCGGTCGTGGCAGCTGGTGCGGGACGTCGTCGGCGGTGATGCCAGACCGTTGGGAAGCTCGGGGTCCGACGCTGAGCCGGGGGGCACGCATGAGCAAGCCGTTCTTCGTCGGGTTGGTCGTCGTATTGGCCGCTCTGCCGGTGGTGGCGCGGGCGCAGGTCTCGGACAGCGACCCGGCGCAGTACCCGCCGGAGGTCCTGGAGCGGTACTGGGAGTGCATGGAGCGCAACGACCTCGAGGCGATCCGCGAGCTGGTCTGGTACCACAACAACGTCGAGCGCGTCGACGCGTCGATCTACGGCCTGCCCAAGGACGACTTCGACGACCGCTCCGACCTGACCATCGAGGAGCGGTATCGGCACCGCGCCGCCAAGGCCGCCCTGGCTGGCACCCGCGGCTACGTGCCGATGGCCACCTCGGGGCCGGTCCAGTACGCGCACCACCTGCGCGAGGCACTCGACCGCTGGTACGAGAGGACCGGCGAGCGGCCCGACTGCTCCAGGATCCTGGCCGGGTCCGGGGTGCCCTTCGAGGAGCCCGAGGCGATGGGCTCGGGCTGGGCGTCGGACCTCAACCTCACCTCGGCCGACGGAAACGAGCGGGGCGAGGTCAACATCGTCGTCGACTTCGCCAACCCGAACCGGATCATGGCCTCCTCCTGCCCGAGCGGCGCCTCACCGGACTCGAGCTCCAACTTCATCGCCTACACGTCGAACTGGGGCCAGAGCTGGACCCGAACCGCGGTCGGCAACAACTCGGGCTCGACCTGGGAGTGCGACCCGGTCAGCTACTACCAGCGCTCGACCGGGCGGGTGTACCACTCCAAGATCGGGTGCAACACCGGCTCCTGCGGCCAGACCTACACCATGATGCGCTACTCGGCCAACAACGGCTCGAGCTGGGTCGACTGCGGCCGGCCGGGCGCGTCGACGTCCGAGGACCGCCAGTGGCACGTGGTCGACAACACCGTCCAGTACGACGCGAACGGCGACGGCGTCAACGACACCGCGAACGCCTGCTACGGCAACATCTACATCACCTGGCACAACGCCAACCAGGAGATCGTGGCCCGCTCGACCGACAGCTGCGCCACCTGGGTCAGCCGCACCAACCTGACCTCGACAGCGCAGGCGATCACCCCTGACATCAACGTCGCCGCCAACGGCCGGGTGTTCGTGGTGTGGCAGAACTTCGGCGACGCGACCTTCAAGATCGCGGGCTCGTCGGACTGCGGGGCGAACTGGAACGCGCCGTCGGCCAAGAACGTCAAGACTCGCCTCGGCGACTGGTCGAACGACATCCCGGCCCAGTGCCAGCGCGGCATCGCCACCCAACCGCTGGTCGACGTGGACCGGGCGCCGAGGTCGGACTTCTACGGCCGGCTGTATGTCGCCATGCTGGACTTCAACGCCTCGGGCTGCGGCTCGGGCCCGGGCTGCAGCACCTGGAGCTCGACCTGCAACTACGACATCTGGTTCACCTACTCGGACAACAACGGCACGACCTTCTCGAGCCCGGTCAACCTGACCTCGGGTGAGGGCAACCAGGTCGACCACTTCATGGGCTACATGCGGGTGGACGAGTCGGACGGCTCGATCTACATCTCCTACCACCGGACGCGGCTGAACCCGACCGCGCTCGCCGACCGGCAGAAGACGCACGAGTTCGTGATGCGTTCGACCGACGGCGGCTCGACCTGGGCGACCTACCAGGCGTCGAGCCTGGAGGGCGACGAGCGGGCGAGCGGGGCGAGCAGCTTCGAGCGCGGCGACTACAACTCGATGGACGTCTACCAGGGGGTGGTGTGGCCGGTGTGGGTCGACCGCCGCAACGGCACGGGCGAGGAGGAGATCGTCACCCGCAAGATCTGCACCGAGCCGGCGCACTGGAGCGAGCGCTCGCCGACGTTCGCCGCGCCGACCATCACCGTGGCCAACGGCACCGGCGCCGGCGCGGTGGACATCTCGTGGGCCGCGCCGGACATCCACTGGGGCGACGGGGGCGAGAGCAACGCGGCGCGGAAGTACCAGCTGTGGGTGGATGGGTCGCTGGCGCAGGACAACATCGCCTGGACGGCGACGTCGATCGACGAGTACCTGGTCGGCAACTGCAACTCCCACTCGTACGTGCTCCGCGCCGTCAACCAGTGCGGGGTGTACAAGGACTACGCGACGCGGACCTTCTCGGCGACCAACTGCTGCGCCAACAACCCGACCAGCGTCGACGTGACGCCGAACGGGCCGCTGGCGCTGTGCCAGGGGACGGGGCAGGTGCTCACCGCGAACCGCACCGGCGGCACGGCGCCGTTCACCTACCAGTGGTACCGGGACGGGGCGGTCATCTCCGGGGCGACGGCGTCGACCTACACCGCGAACGACACCGGCACGCACAGCTACAACTGCGAGGTGAAGGGGTCTGGGTGCGCGACCGGGACGCAGGACGGGACGGCGACCCCGATCACCTGGCAGTACGCGCCGACCTTCGCGGGGCTGGTCTCGGTGACCAACCCGCAGGACGCGACCTGCACCCTGGACCTGGAGTGGAACGTGGCGACGTCGGCGTGTCCGGGGCCATTCACGTACAGCGTGTACCGGTCGACGACGTCCGGGTTCACGCCGGGGGTGGCGAACCGGGTCGCGACCGGGCTGACCTGCGCGGCGTCGCCGTGCGCCTACTCGGACTCAGACAGCCTGGTGTCGGGGACGACCTACTACTACGTGGTGCGGGCGACGGACACGTCCAACGGGCAGCAGGAGACCAACCTGGTGGAGCTCTCCGGGGCGCCGACCGGGCCGGGCGGCGGCTCGCAGGTGCTGCTGGACGACGACTTCGAGGTGGCGGGTGACTGGGCCACCAACTGGACCGTGACCACGGGCCCCGGGCCGCACACCTGCGGGCCGTGGGCGCGCGACAACTCAGGCACCGGCCGGCCGCCGAACAGCTCGGGCTACTATGCGCTGACCAACTCCGACGCCTGCGGCTCCGGCACCACCACCTCGACCGACCTGACCTCGAAGGTGCTCGACGCCGGCCTGTCCGGGCTGGTCAGCCTGACGCTCGACTACGACCTGTACTACAACCACTACGACGGCGACGACGCGAGCGTCGAGGTCTACAACGGCAGCGCCTGGGTGGCGGTGTGGACCGACACGAACGCGGACCTCCAGGCGCACCACACGTGGGACGTGACAGCCTACGCGAACGCCAACTTCCGGGTCCGGTTCCGCTACCAGAACGCGGCCTACGACTACTGGTTCGCGGTGGACAACGTGGTGGTGAACGCGGTGGTGGACAACC
>CAYTJW010000143.1:6797-9854 GCA_964438135.1 uncultured Thermoanaerobaculia bacterium | reverse complement strand
GGTCGCCGGCCACCGCGGCCGCCGCGTCGAGCTCGCGCGCCAGGGCGGTCAGGCCGTGCTCCACCGCGGTGGCGCAGAGCTCCTCGAGCGCCGCCGGAGCCACCTCGAGGCCGGGCCGCAGCTGGCCGACCCAGGCCGCCACCATGGCCGGCAGGTCGTCCCGTCGCGCCTCCGCCCCGGGCAGCTCCACGACCTCCAGACCCAGGAGCGCGGGCAGCTCGTCGACTCGCCCCGCCACGGCCACCACCCGCCAGCCCGGCGGCGCGCCGCTCACCGCCTCGGCCACCGTCTCCGGCCTCGCCACCATGGTCCCGGGCGGCCAGGCGGGCACCCCCTGCCAGCTCCCCGACCAGGCCAGCAGCAGCTCGGCCGGCAGCCCGGCGAGCCGGTGCACGGCCCGCGCCACGTCGGCGCCGGCCGGGCCCTCGCCCACCAGGGCCAGGTGCCGGCCGCTCCTCGCCAGCTGGTCGACGCGGCGCCTGAGCTCCGCCACCCGCAGGCTGGACCCGGCCAGGAAGAAGCCGAGGCCGGCGGACCGCGGCCGCAGGATCTCGACGTGGCCGACGGTCTGGCCGCGCTCGTCGCGCAGCAGCACGGCGGTGACCGTCACAGCGACCGACCGCCCCTGCCGGTCGCGGTACTCGGCGGCGAAGCCCTCCACCACCTCGAGCCCCTCGCGCTCGGCGAAGCTCACCGGGCAGGCGGTCTCGCAGTCGAGGCCGCGGGTCAGCGCCCGGCAGCGACCGCCGAGCTCGTCGCCGACCTGGTAGCCGAGCAGGTGGCGGGCGGCGCGGTTGACCAGCCGCAGCGTGCGCCCCCGGTCGACCACCAGAACGGCGTCGCCGAGGTGGTCGAGCAGCGTCGACCAGCTCGGCCCCAGCGCCTGCTCGAGGCCGGTCTCGGGCTCCATGTCGCCGACAACAGCGCGCTCGCCGCCGGCAATCCCGCCCGCGAGGTCGCCGCGGCGCGCGCCCCCGGCGCCGCCGGGTCGGGTGGGGGAGCTGACAGCTGACGGCTGATCGCTGATCGCTGATGGCCGACGCCGGCCGGGCGACTCCCCCTACCGCTCGATCTCGAGGTCCGGGCTGCGCTCCGGCTCGGGCTCGGCGAAGATGAGCGCGGTCTGGGCGACGGGCAGGAGCATGGCCCGGATCTCGCCCTTGACCCCGACCTCGAGGTGGTAGTACCCCTCGCGCAGCACCGCCACCAGGTTCGCCGGCGCGCCCTTCGCGTCGATCAGAGGGCAGTAGACCGCAACCTTGCCCGGGATCTCCATGGTCGCTCCTTTCGGCGGCGTCAACTATAGCACTGGCCCGGCGGCGACAGCCGCGAGGGGCCATCGGCTCTCAGCCGGCAGCCTTCAGCACCCCCGCCCGACCCGGCGACACGGAGGGCGGAGGCGCGCTCACTCCTCGGCGTCCTCCTCGTCGCGGCCGCCCACTTCGCCGTACTCCTTCAGCTTGCGCTGCAGCGTGCGCAGGCCGATGTCGAGCAACTGGGCGGCGCGGGCGCGGTGGCCGCCGGTGTGCTCGAGGGTGCGCAGGATCGCCTCGCGCTCGATCTCGGCCATCGGCCGCGGCCGCCACTCGCCCCCGGCCGCCGCCTCGGCCACCGGCGCCGGCGCCCGGTACTCGGCCGGCAGGTCGTCGAGCACGATCTCCGGCCCGCGCGCGAACAGCACCAGCGACTCCATGAGGTTGCGCAGCTCGCGCACGTTGCCCGGCCAGTGGTGGCGACCGAGGGCGGTCAACGCCGCCGGGTGGACCCCCTCCACCTCCCGCCCCAGCTCGCGGTTGAACACCTGCAGGAAGTGCTGGACGAAGAGCGGGATGTCCTCGACCCGCTGGCGCAGGGGCGGGATGCGCAGGGTCACGACCTTGAGACGGTAGAAGAGGTCCTGGCGGAACTTGGCCTCCTGCACCCGCCGCTCGAGGTTGCGGTTGGTCGCCGCGACGAGACGGAAGTCGACCGGGATCTGCTGGTTGCCCCCGACCCGGACCACCACCTTCTCCTCCAGCACCCGCAGCAGCTTGACCTGGAGGTCGGGCGACAGCTCGGAGATCTCGTCCAGGAACAGGGTGCCGCCCGAGGCCGACTCGATCAGGCCGATGCGCCGCTGGTGAGCGCCGGTGAAGGCCCCGCGCTCGTGGCCGAACAGCTCGGACTCCAGGATCTCGCCCGGGATGGCGCCGCAGTTGACCGCCACGAACGGCCCGCCCGAGCGCGGCGAGCTCTGGTGGAGGGCGTTGGCAACCAGCTCCTTGCCGGTCCCCGACTCGCCCTCGACCAGCACCGTCGAGCGGGTCGGGGCCACCACCCGCAACCGCTCCAGGAGCTCCTCCATGGCCCGCGAGTGGCCGACGATGCCCTCGAAGCCGAACCACTTGTCGATCCGCTGCCGGAGCCGGCGGTTCTCGTCGGACAGGGCCCGCCGCTCGAGGTGGAGCTGCACCCGCTGCCGGAGCTCCTGCATCTTCACCGGCTTGGTCAGGTAGTCGTCGGCACCCTCCTGCAGCGCCGCGACGGCGTCCTCGACCTCGGCGAAGGCGGTCACCAGCAGGAACGGCAGCGACGGCCACGCGGCGCGGACCTGGCGCAGGAGTTGGTAGCCGTCCATGCCCGGCATGCGCACGTCCGACACCACCGCGTCCACCGCCTCGCCGGCCTGCATCGCTGCCAGGGCCTCCTGGGCCGCCGGGAACGCCCGCACCTGGTGGCCGACCCGCTCCAGCGCGCGGCTCATGGCGTCGCGCGAGCCGTCGTCGTCGTCGACCAGGAAGATCACCGCTGCCATAGCTCGGCCCCCCCCCGCTGCCGGACCAGCGCGTCCAACCCCTCCTCGCCCACCACCTCGACCCCCAGCCGCCGCGCCTTGTCGAGCTTGCTGCCGGCCTCGCTGCCCGCCACCACCAGCGAGGTGCGGGCGGACACCGAGGAGGCGACCCGGGCGCCGAGCTGCTCGAGGCGCGCCTCGACCTCCTGCCGCGGCCGCGACAGGGTGCCGGTGACGACCACCACCAGCCCGGCCAGCGGCAGGCCGTCCTCGCGGGCGGGCGG
>CAYTJW010000143.1:0-6787 GCA_964438135.1 uncultured Thermoanaerobaculia bacterium | reverse complement strand
TGTTCGTCCCGTCGATCCACGTCCGCAAGGGGCTGCCGTTCTCGTTCGAGCTGGCGCTGACGGGCGGCGGCTCGCTCGGGTCCACGCCGCGGCGGACCAGACCCTCGACCAGGGCGCGGTGACGCTCCTCCCCGAACCAGGCCCGCACCGAGGCGGCCACCACCGGGCCGACCCCCTCGACCGCCTGCAGCTCCTCGACCGAGGCCGCGGCCAGCGCCCCCAGGCTCGGGAAACGGCGCGCCAGGTCGCGGGCCGAGCGCTCGCCGACGTGGGGGATGCCGAGGGCGAAGAGCAGGCGGTGGAGGGGGCGGCGGCGGGCCTCCTCGAGCTGGCGCACGAGGTTGGCGGCCGACACCTCGCCCCACCCGGGGAGCGCGGCCAGCCGGCCCGGCTCGAGGTCGAACAGGGAGGCGGCGTCCGAGACCAGGCCGGCCGTTGCCAGCTGCTCGAGGAGGCGGTCGCCGAGGCCCTCGACGTCCATCGCCGCGCGCCCGACGAAGTGGCGCAGCCGCGCCGCCACCACCCCCGGGCAGTCGCGGTCGGCGCAGCGAATGGCGACCTCGCCCTCCTCCCGCTCGACCGGGCCGCCGCAGGACGGGCAGCGCGACGGCCGGGCGAAGGCGATGGCGTCGGCGGGGCGCTCGGCGCTGACCACCCCCTCGACCTTGGGGATGACATCCCCCCCCTTGCTGACCCACACCGTGTCGCCGACCCGCACGTCCAGGCGCTCGACCTCGTCGAAGTTGTGCAGGGTGGCGCGGGACACGGTCGAGCCCATGATCGCCACCGGCTCCAGCACCGCCACCGGGGTCAGCACCCCGGTGCGACCGACCTGGACCACGATCTCCCGCACCCTGGTCGTGCGCCCCTCGGGCGGGAACTTGAAGGCCACCGCCCAGCGCACCGCCCGGGCGGTGGCGCCGAGGCGACGCTGCTCGCCGGCCCGGTCGACCTTGAGCACGACCCCGTCGGTGTCGAAGTCCAGGGTCGCGCGCTCCGAGCGCCAGCGGGCCAGGTACGCCCGGGCCTCCTCGAGGCCCGCGCACCGCTGCCAGCCGGGGCTGACCGGGAAGCCCAGCCCGGCCAGCCGCTCGAGCCCCTGCGAGTGGCTGTCCAGGTCGTCGCCCTCGACCCTGGCCAGCTGGTAGCAGAACAGGCGCAGGGAGCGGCGGGCCGCCTCCCGCGGGTCGAGGAGCCGGATCGACCCGGCGGCCGCGTTGCGCGGGTTGGCGAGCTCCGGCTCGCCCGCCGCCCGCCGCGCGCGGTTGAGCTCGGCCAGACCGCTGCGCGCCAGGTAGACCTCGCCCCGCACCTCGAGCAGGGGCGGGGCGCCGACCACCGCCAGGGGCAGCTGGCGGATGGTGCGGGCGTTGGCGGTGACGTCGTCCCCCACCACCCCGTTGCCGCGGGTCACCGCCCGCACCAGGAGACCGCCCTGGTAGACGAGGGAGATCGACACGCCGTCGATCTTGAGCTCGGCCGTCAGCCCGGCGGGCGGCGCCCCCAGCTGGCGGGTGACCCGCTCGTACCAGGCCTCCAGCTCGCTCTCCGAGTAGGTGTTGTCGAGGGACAGCATGGGCAGGGCGTGGGCCACCTGCTCGAGCCCGGCGAGCGGCTCGCCACCGACCCGCCGGGTGGGCGAGTCGGCCGTCGCCAGGTCGGGCCGCTCCTCCTCCAACCGCGCGAGCTCGGCGAACAGGCGGTCGTACTCGAAGTCCTCGATCTCGGGGCTGGCGAGGACGTAGTACTGGTGGTCGTGGTGGCGGATCTGCCGCCGCAGCTCGAGCACCCTGAGCGCCTGGGGGTCGCTCGCCGTCATCGCCTCCTCCGTCCCCGCCGTCGGCGCCGCCGGCGCGTGCGCGCCACTGGGTCGACCACGACCTCCGGCTCGGCCTCGCCCCCCTGAGCCTCCACCTGCCCGACCGCCCGCGACCAGGCCCGGAAGGACTCGGCCGGCAGCAGGCCGACCGCGGCGGAGAGGCGGGCGAGGTCCCAGGTCACCGGGAAGCTCTCCTGGCGGGTGAGCTTGACCACCTGCCGGCCCCGCTCCGGCGGTCGCCGCAGCCGGGACAGGTTGAAGAGGCCGTGGTGCAGCAGGTGGGTCGTGTGGTTGGCGAGGTGGGTCGACGTCGCCACCGGGCCGAGCAGGTCGCGCAGGCGCTCGATCAGGTCCGGGTTCGACAGCCGCCCCCCGTCGCCGGCGATGGTCTCGAGCAGGGCGTGGAAGGTCGGCAGCAGCAGCCCGCCGACCAGCACCGCCTCGCCGAGCGCCTCTCCCGCCGCGACCCGCCGGTCCACCTCGGCCAGGACCGCCTCGACCGCCGGGCTCGACGGCAGGCTGGGGAAGGCCTCCTGCCACAGGCCGTAGGTCCGCCACAGGGAGACGATGTCGGCCGCCCGGCCGGTGCGGAGACCCTCCAGCAGCTCGTAGGTCAGGCGCGCCGGCGCCGCCTCGCGGATCAGCCCCCTCTGGCGCCGCAGGCCGGCGGCGGCCTCCGGCTCGAGCTCGAAGCCCAGACGGGCGCTGTACTCGAGCGCCCGCAGCATGCGCACCGGGTCCTCGGCGAAGCGCTGGTCGGCCGGGCCGATCGTCCGCAGCACGCGGGCCTCGAGGTCGGCGATGCCGCCGACGTGGTCGATGACGGCGAAGGTGGCGATGTCGTAGAACAGGGCGTTGACGGTGAAGTCGCGCCGACGCGCGTCCTCGGCCGGGGAACCGTAGGCCTCCTCGTCGCCGCGCGGCGCCGGGGCCGCCTCCTCCTCGCCCGGTTGCTCCTCCTCCCAGGCGTCGGGGACCTCCGGCGGCTCGGGGCTGGCGCGGAAGGTCGACACCTCGACCACCTCGTCGTGGAAGCGCACGTGCACCAGCCGGAACCGGCGGCCGATGATGCGGGAGTTGCGGAACAGCCGGCGGACCTCCTCCGGCCGGGCGTTGGTCGCCACGTCGAAGTCCTTCGGCCGGTTGCCGAGGAGGAGGTCCCGCACCCCGCCCCCGACCAGGAACGCGACGTAGCCTGAGTGGTGGAGCCGGTAGAGGACCTTGAGCGCGTTGGCGGAGATCATCCGCCGCGACAGCGGGTGCTCGGCGCGCTCGAGGACCCGCGGCGCGACCTCCTCCGAGTGTGGGTTGCTCACCGACGCGTGCGCCTCCTTCGAGCCAGAATCGCGTGGCCGATCATGAGAGGTCACTCGGCTTTCAGCTTTCAGCGGTCAGCTCCCCCGCCCTCCACCCGCCGGCGACGGGCGCGGAGGCGCGTTCGGTTGCGAGGGGCCCGGCTCATGTGGACGCCACGTCCGACGCCGCGCTACCGCACGGCGAGCACGATCTTACCAAACTGCTCGCCGCGCGCCAGGCGCTCGTACGCCGCCCGCCCCTCGGCGAGCGGGACGACCCGGTCCACGACCGGCACCAGGCGCCACCGCTCCACCGCCGCCAGCAGGCGCCGCCAGTCCTCGCGCGAGCCCATGGTCGAGCCGAGCACGCTCAGCTGGTTCCAGAAGATGAGGCGGATCTCCTCGGCCGGGTCGGGGCCGCTGGTGGCGCCGCAGGTCAGGATGCGGCCACCCTTGGCGGCGCACTTGAGCGACTGCAGCCAGGTCGCCCGGCCGACCGAGTCGACCACCACGTCCACCCCCCGGCGACCGGTCAGCCGCCGCACCTCCCGCGGCACGTCGGCGGCCGCCGGGATGGTCTCGTCGGCGCCGAGCTCGGCCGCCCGCCGCAGCTTGTCGTCCGAGCGCGAGGTCACCAGCACCCGCGCCCCGGCCAGCCGGGCGAGCTGCAGGCAGGCGAGGGAGACGCCGCTGCCGACGCCGTGGACGAGGACGCTCTCGCCGGGCGAGAGACGGCCGCGCGAGAACAACATCCGCCACGCGGTCAGGTAGGTGAGGGGGAAGGCCGCCGCCTGCGCCCAGTCGAGGTGCGCGGGCCGCGGCGCGACCGACGCTGCCTGCACCACCACCGCCTCGGCGAAGGTGCCGTCGCACTGCTCGCCGACCACGCCGAAGCTGACGCACAGCGACTGCTCGCCCCGCTGGCAGAGCTCGCAGGCGCCGCACGACACGCCGGGGTCGAACACCACCTCCGCGCCAGGCTCGACGCCGGTCACCCCGGCGCCGACCGCGTCGACCACGCCCGCGCCGTCGGCGCCGCCCACGTGGGGCAGCGCCGTCGCCGCGCCCGGGATGCCGTGCAGCACGAACAGGTCGAGGTGGTTGAGGGCGGCCGCCTCGAGCCACACCCGCACCTGCCCCGGCCCCGGCTCGGGCAGCGGCCGCTCGCCGAGGCGCAGGACCTCGGGACCGCCGTGCCGGTCGAAGAAGAGGGCTCGCATCTCGTCTCCTTCCCCGGTCGTCCGCCACCTCGCGGCGCGACGTGGCGAACGACCCGGGCCAAAAAAGCCGCACCCCGCGCAGAGGCGGGGTGCACGCTCGAGCCGCGGTGGTCGCGGCGGTCAGCGGTTGAGGTTGTCGACCACGAACGGCCGCTCGCCGATGAAGTTCTCCCGCCCCCAGAAGTCGCGGGAGCGGATGGTCAGCAGGTGCTCGCCGTCGGTGAGCAGGGTGGTGTCGAGGTCGTAGGCGTAGCCGGCGTCACGGGTCAGGGTCCAGGAGTACCACGGGAAGGCCTCCCGCACCTCTGGCGAAGGCAGGCCGAAGGTGGCGTAGCCCTTGAAGAACCCGTCGACGTGGACCTCGACGTCCTGGACGTGGTCCATGTCGGCGGCCCACCCGGACACCACGGTGGTGCCGGAGACGCGCTCCATGTCCGCCGGGGTGTAGATGTCGCCGAAGGCCGGCCGGTCGGGGTCGTCGTTGCAGTCGAAGACGACCGGGATCTGGGCGATGTCGGCGATGTTGCCCTCGATGTCGCCGGCCCGGATCTTGAGGTAGTGCAGGCCCTGGTGGAAGTCGTGGCGGATGATCAGGTCGGAGACGTCGATGGCGAAGGTGAAGCCGGAGACCTTGGCGTTGGGCACGTCGGGGAACAGGCGCAGGACGTCGAGCCGCTCGTGGCCGTAGTAGTTGACGTCCATCTCGAACCACTCGTAGTAGAAGTCGTCGACCAGGGTGTTGGCGAGCAGGCTGCCGTCGATCAGGATCTCGACCCACTTCACCCCGCCGCGGTCGGTCGAGGCGCCGACGTCGAGCGCCCAGCCGGAGACCAGCTCGACCGCCAGCGGCTCCTCGTAGGGCGGCGCGGACCAGCCGCCGGGGTCGTCGCAGCCGATGGCGTACATGTAGTGGTTGGGCACCGGCCAGTCGATGCCGCCGAACGGCGCCAGGTTGTAGCCGACGTTGAAGGTCTGGACGAAGCGACGGCCGATGATCCGGGTCAGGCCCTCGTTGTCGCGCAGGCGCACCGACACGACGTGCACGCCGTTGGTCATCTCGGCGGTGTTGAGCATGCGGATGAAGCCGGCGTACTCGGCGTCCGGGTGCCAGGGGAAGCGGTTGTCGATGTCCGGCCGGTGCACCCCGGTGACGGCGTGACCCACCACCAGCCCGTCGACCAGCACCTCGACGTCCTCGACCAGGCCGTCGTCGAGGGCCCAGCCGGTGACCGGGAAGACGCCGTTCATCGGCTGGTTCTCGCCCGGCATCTCCAGCTCGCCGAACGGCGCCGGGTTGACCGAGCTGTCGACGACGAACGTGCGCTGGCCGAAGTACTCCTGGGTCGAGTCGCTGGTGGTGACGCGCAGCAGCATGCCGTGGGTGCCGTCGACCAGGGCGTCGGCGTTGAACGACGTGCTGAAGCCCGGCCGGGCGTAGGGCGTGCCCGCGTACCACGGGTACGCCTGCAGCACGTCGTAGCGCGGCAGGTTCAGGTCGGCGCTGGCGATGAAGACGCCATCGACGAACAGGTCGACCGCGCTGACCATGTCGGCGGTCCAGTCGCAGCTCTGCCAGTTCGCCGGCGGGCCGCACTCGGCGCCGTCGTCGACGATCCAGCCGGAGACCTCGACGATCCCGGCCACGGTCGCACCGTCCGGTGGAGAGTCGAGGTGGAAGATGGTCGCCGCGGCAGCCCCCGCAGGCACGAGGAGAGCCGACAGAATCACCAACGCCCCACCGATCCACGTGTGCCGCATCATGACGTCCTCCTCTTCAACCCCGCTCCCCGCTGTGGTCGATCGCACGTCGCGATAGTACACCACCCGCCCCACCACGGTCAAACCTCGCATTCGCTACCCTTTTGTCTCACAATCCGGGCCGCCTGTCTACCCCCCCGGCGAGGCCGCTCGCCGGCTGCCGCCGACCCGGCCCTCCCGGCACACCGCCGCCCCCAGCATAACATGCCGCCCACGAGCGAGTTCCCTCTCACCCTGCACCCGCACCCGTACCCGTCGCCGATGCGATGTGCCGTCCTGCCGGAGGTCGCTGCGGCGCGCCACGAGACGCGGCGGAGGCCGGCTCTCCCGCCCGGTCCGGTCGGGCGCGGGTACGGCCACGAGGAGCCTCGGCGCTCCCCTACCGCCCCAGCTCCTCCAGGTGGGCCACCACCGACTCCGCCAGCGCCGCCGGGTGGTGGCCGCCCTCGAGGAACGACAGCACCCTCCCCCCGCACCACGCCCCCGCCGCCTGGACGATGGCGCGGGTGACGCGGGCGAAGCCGGCCGGCGACACCGCCATGCCGCCGAGCGGGTCGAGGGGGTGCGCGTCGAACCCGGCCGACACCACGATCGCGGCCGGGCGGAGGCGCCCGCCCAGCTCCTCCAGGCCGTCCTCGACCGCGGCGGCCCAGATCGCGTCGCTGGCGCCGGCCGCCAGCGGCAGGTTGCGGGTC
>CAYTJW010000142.1:0-10048 GCA_964438135.1 uncultured Thermoanaerobaculia bacterium | reverse complement strand
GCGCGCGCCGACGCCGCCGAGAGGCGGGCCGCCGAGCTCGAGGCCGAGCTCGCGGGCGACGCCGGAGCCCGGGCCGAGATCGCGGCGCTCGAGGAGCTGCGGCACCGCATGCGGCGCCGGGTGAGCATCGCCAACGAGCTGAAGGTGGCCCAACCCGACCTCGAGGCCGTGAACCGGGCCGTGCTGGAGGCGGCCGGCCGGGTTGCGGGCGTCCGCCTCGAGTCCGCCCGGTGGCGGCACGGCGAGGTCGAGGTCGTGGTGCGCGCGGAGGCTGCCGATGCGGAGGCCCGCCTCGGCGAGGCCTTCGGCCGTCACGGCGCCTTTGCCGGGACCACGGTCAGCCGCTCGGCCGACGGGGAGGCGGGGGACCGTCTCGTGGCGGTGAGCTCGTGGACCCCGGCCGAGGCGCCCGAGGCCCCGGCCGACGGGCTGTTGCTCGTGGCGGGGGACGAGTGACCGGCCTGCTGCCGGGCCCGCGGCCGACCTCGACCCTCCTCGCCGCGGTGGTCTCGGCATCGGCCGGCTTCGGCCTGGCGCTGCTCCTCCTCCACCACACCGTGCTCACGGGGACCGCGCGCCGGCTGCACCGGGCGGAGAAGCGGGTGGCCGAGCTGGAGCTCGAGGTCGAGAAGGTCCGGGCTGCCCGCCGGGACCAGAATCGCCTGCGGCAGGAGACGGCCTCCTACCGCACGGAGATGAGGCGCCTCGAGCGGATCCTGCCCGCGACCGTGGACAGCGGGGCCGAAGCCGTTGCCCTGCGCGACACGCTCGCGTCGGTCCCGCTGGCCGCCAGCGTCGAGCCGCCGGCGGGCGCGGTCGAGCACGACCTTTTCGACGAGTACCGCTTCGCCCTGACCTGCACGGACGCGACGCGCGAGCGGCTGCTCCGCGCGGTCGCCCTGCTCCACCGCAGCACCCCCATGCGCGCCGTGACCGAGACGACCCTCCCCCTCGACCGGCCGGGGACCTTCGCCGCCCGGCTGACGGTCTCGAGCTACGCCGCCCCCGAGTAGGCGCGGGCGCCGTGCGTCGGCTGCCGGGATAGAATCCGGCACGGAGGTCGTCATGTCGACTCGTCCCGTCCTCGCCCTCGCTCTCGCCTTCGCTCTGCCCGTCGGGTGCGGGGGGGACCCGGGCCGGCCGGTCTCGGCCCCCGACCCCGGCCCCCGCCTCGAGGCCCTGCTCGCGGCCGCGGTCGGCGACGGCTCGGTGGTGCGGGGCGCGGCGCTGGCGGTCGACGCGCCGACCCTGGGCCTCGCCTGGCAGGGGGCCTCAGGGCTCGCCGACCCGGCCTCCGGGCGAGCCATGACGCCCGCGACGCCGGTGCGGGTCGCCAGCAACACCAAGACCTTCGTCGCCGCGGCGGTGCTCCGCCTGGTGGAGGGGGGTCGGCTCGGTCTCGACGACCCCGTCGCCGGGCTGCTGCCGGCCGAGGCGGTCGGCCTCCTGCGCGGCGACGGCTACGACCCGGACCGGGTGCTGGTCCGCCACCTCCTGACCCACACCTCGGGGCTCTTCGACCACACCTCGTCGCCCCGCTACGAGGAGCGGATCCTGGCCGACCCGGGCCACCGCTGGACCCCGCTCGAGCAGCTCCGGTGCGCCATGGAGTGGGGCCAGCCGCTGGCCGCGCCGGGCGAGGCTTTCGCCTACTGCGACACCGGCTACGTGCTCCTCGGCCTGGTCCTGGAGGAGGTCACCGGCCGCCCGCTCGCCGCCGCGGTGCGCGACCTGGTCGGCTTCCAGCGGCTCGGCCTCGCCTCGACCTGGTGGGAGTCCCTGGAGCCGGCCCCGACCGGACTCCCGCCGCGGGCCCACCAGTACCTCGGCGACCTCGACGCCACCGACTTCGACCCCTCCCTCGACCTCTACGGCGGAGGGGGGCTGGTGTCGACCGTGGGCGACCTGGCCCGTTTCACCCGGGCCCTCGTGACCGGCGGCGTCTTCGCCCGCGGCGACACCCTCGCCACCATGCTCGCCCCGCCCGGGGTCCTCGCGGCCCCACCCGGAGCGAAGCCCGGCGGCATCCCCCCCGGCGCCTACCGGATGGGGATCTGGTCGGAGGAGGTCGCCGGGCTGCCGGGCTTCCGCCACAGCGGGTTCTGGGGCACCGTCGCCTGCCACGTCCCCGAGCTGGACCTGGTCGTCGCCGTCACCGTCAACCAGAACCGGGCCAAGGCGGCGATGGAGGGGCTGGTGGCGGGGGCGGTCGAGGTCGCCCGGGAGCGGGCTCGACCACGGTGAGGCGCGCCTCGACCGGCAGGGTGGACAGCGGTAGGTCCTCGAGGGAACGAGATCCTCACGGTTGGGTCAAGCTCCGTGGGACGCCTCGGAACGTGGTCGTGGTCATGGACGTGGACGTGGTCGTGGACGATGGCTGCGCCGGGTCCAGGTCCAGACCAGGCGACGGGGCAGCGCCGCACCTCTCGACCGGCAGGGAGGACGGCGGTAGACTCGTTCCGTGGGACGCGAGCTCCCCAACCAACCCCCCACCGACAACCTGGACCAGTCCACGAGAGGAGACCTCATGCGCCGCAGAGCCGCCCTCGTCGCCGCCCTCGTCATCGCCCTCCTGGCAACGGCTGCCGGAACGTCGCTCGCCCAGAGCGTCCGCCGCGACCCCGCCCTGGCCGCGGCGGAAAAGGCCCTCGTCAGCGACGACCGGCTGGCGGAGCTGGTGCTGGCGCTCCAGGCGGACCACTTCGAGGTCCGACCCGGCCACCTGTACAACGTGCCCGTGCTGCAGATGGCGTGCCTCGGCGAGCTGGCCTCGTGCAACGGCAACAACGAGACCAACCCGTACATGGTCACCAGCCTGCCCCCGGTCGGCTACCCGTGGGACCAGGACCCGCCGCTCGCCTTCATGCTGCGTCGGGACGAGGCCGTCGTCCTGGTCGGCCGGACGCCGCCCCCCATGGCCTACTTCTCCTGGCGGAGCTTCGTCTTCTCCCGCTACCTCCCGCACGAGGGCGTCCGCCGCAACATCTTCAACAGCCTCGGCGACCCCAACAACATGCTCACCATGAAGACCCAGGGGGGACCGGGCGGCGACCCCTTCGACCGCGCCTACGTGCTGGTCGCCGCGGCCGACCAGGGGGTGCTGGACCGGGTCCTCGCCGCCGTCGGGGTGGCGGGCTACCCGGGCTCCATCGTCAACGTCGACTCGATGTCGCCGAACCTCGCCCGGCTGGGGCTCGAGGCGGCTGACGACGCGTTCATCCTGCTGCAGCGCCTCACTGCCCCGCAACCGGGCTTCGAGGGGGCCGTCCGGGACTACATCGCCGACCCGCCGGTGGACGTGCTGCGGCTGACGCCGAACCCGGCCGTCGACCCCGCGCACTACCGCCCGCTGCCGGTCGAGAAGCTGCGGCCGCGCGGCACGGGGCGCACCGAGATGGACTACCTGCCCGAGGTCGAGGCGCTGCGCCGGGCCATCCTCGACGCCTACCCGGGCTGGCACGCGGACGAGCTCACCCCCGGGGTCTGGCTGGAGGAGAGCTTCCCCGCCTTCCAGCGGGACGTGGACGTGCTGGGGGAGAGCCGCGACACCGTGTACCTGCGCTCCGAAGGCACCTTCACCCTCGACGGGGACGACTTCCTGGTGGTCTACGGCGCCAACCACCAGGCGACCGGCAAGGCGACTTACGCCAACTTCACCGTCTACGACGCCTGCAAGGCCTGCGGCGTCGCCGGGGAGCACAACCGCCGCTTCGCCGGCAGCGCCCTCGACTACGTCGGCGGCTCGAACCCCGCCGTCCCCCACGTCGACCAGCTCTACGCCTGGAAGGTCGCCCGCGACTGCGGCGGCGACCCCCGCTGCACCGCCGTCCCCACCCAGCTCTGCGAGGGCTGCCCCTGCCAGGTGGGCGGGAGCGCGCCGCTCTTCATCGGCTTCCGGGCCTACGTCGAGCCGGCGACCATGATCGGCCCGGCCTTCCCCGAGGTGATCTACGACCGGGTCATCCGCTTCACCCGCTCGGGGCCGGTCATCGCCGAGGCCCGGGTCGAGCCCGAGCTCGTCACCGCCGACGGCGAGCCGGCGACCATCGTCCTCGGCGTCGAGAGCGCCGAGGGCCTCGACGTGACCTGGACCGCCACCCTGCTGCCCGACCACGGCTGCGCCACCCTCGAGCCCGCGACCGGCGTGATCGCCGGGGGCAACGGCGAGGTACGGGTCACGGTGACCGCGCCCGCGGGCCAGCGGGCGCTGATGAGCGTGCGGCTCGAGGCCGTCGACTCGCAGGGCCGTCGCGCCACGCCGCGGACCGTGCAGCCCCACTTCTACTGGGAGGACAAGGGGCAGACGCCCGCCCGGGTCGCCAGCCCGGTCGACTAGGCGCGCCACCGGCGCTCGTCGACGGGGACCGCCGCGGGAGGCCGCGCGGCTGCGGTGCGCGCGCGGCGACGGCGGCTCCCCCTGGTCACCGCCCCCCCGCCGCCGAGGCCGCCCTCGGCGCCATCGCCCGCATCGGCACCCGGCCGGCCCAGCCGGTCAAGCTGCAGGAGCTGTGAGGTTGTCGGCCCTCAGCGGGCAGTTGCCGAACATCGGCCGCCGAGCTCCCGACCCCGCTCGGCCCCTGGCTCGACTGGTCGCCCACGTCCCCGAGCCCAGGCTCATCTCCCGCGTGCCCGCACCCCTCCGCGTGGGTCCCCGGACCGCCTGGCGGCCACTCCACGCGGTGGTCGACTCGACCGGTCGAAATGCCAGCTCCTGTCCCTCGACGCGGTCGGGCTGTGCTGGCGCGTCTGGCGCCTGGGCGAGAACCCGGCCTCGTCGAGCCACGCCCACGACGCACCTTCGGACGACTGGAGCCTCGCCATCGGCGCCCCCTGCGCCTGCTCCCATCAGTCAGCGGGCGGGGCGGCCGGGTCGGCCGGACTGGCCGCGGCCTGCACACCCTGCATGGCCCGGAAGTGGTGCCCGACGCGCCAGGCGTGGTAGGCCAGCCGGTCGATCCAGCGCTGGGCCGCGAGCAAGGCCAGGGCCTCGTCCGGGTCCATGCGGCGCTGGGCGGTGGCCTCCAGGATGGCGGGCCTCGAGGAGCGCCGCTCGTCCGCCAGGCGCTGCGAGAACTGGCGGATGGCCTCCTCGTCCGGCAGGTGCTCGGCGCCGCCCAGCTCCCCGGCCATGCCGGCCAGCATGTCGGCCAGGCCCCGGGCGGAGGCCGCCAGGCTCTCCATGCGCTCGAGCTCCCGGCCGTGCGCGACCTTCTGCGCGTCCTGGATGAGCCGCTCGAGGTGCTCGTTCAGGTGCAGCGCGCTGATCTGACGCTGGAACTCCGACCCCTGCCTCTCGGGCGGCGGCAGCCGGGCCAGGAAGTGACGCACCTCGTCCAGGGCCAGGTCCAGCTCCCCGAGCAGCTCGGGCCCCGTCTCGGGCGCGCGCCTGAGGCGCCCGGCCAGCACCCGGAACAGCTCGGCCGCGATGAGGGCCTGGGCGCGCTGGATGGCCTCGAGGGCGACCGCGGGCAGCCCGACCAGGGTGGGGTCGAGCCAGGCGACGAAGCGCGAGCGGCGCTCGGGGATGAGCCGCATGGCGAGCTCGGCCAATCGGTGCGAGGCCGGCAGGAAGATCACCAGGCCGATCAGGTTGAAGGCCGTGTGGAAGGCCGCCAGGGTGAGGGTCCCGTCGCCGGCCCACAGGTGCTTGGCCGCGAGGTCGATGCCCTCGACCAGCCAGCCGAGGAGGACGAAGGCCACCAGGCCCGTGCCCAGGTTGAACAGCACGTGCACCGCGGCCGTGCGCTTGGCCGCGGCCGTCGCGCCGATGGCGGCGATGCCCGCGGTCACGGTCGTGCCCACGTTCTGCCCGACCACCAGGGCGGCCGCCTGCCGGAGGTCGATGGCCCCGGTCGACAGGGCGGCCAGGGTGGTGGCCACCGCGGCGCTCGAGCTCTGCATGACCACCGTCATGGCCGCCCCGATCAGCACCAGGAGCGCCCGGGCGCCCAGCCCGGTCCGGGGGAAGTCCTCGGGCTTGAAGAGGTCCGACAGCTCCTGCATGCCCGCCTGCAGGAGGTCGATGCCCACGAAGATCACCCCGAAGCCGGCCACCGCCGTGCCCACCTGCGCCAGCCGCCCGCGGCCCATCAGCCGGGCCAGCGCGCCCAGGCCGATGAAGGGCAGGAGCAGCTTGCCGACCGACAGCTTCAGCCCCAACAGGCCCACCAGCCAGCCGGTGGAGGTCGTGCCCAGGTTGGCGCCCAGGATCACCCCGACTGCGTTGCCGAACCCGAGCAGACCGGCGCTGACGAAGCCGATGGTGGCCAGGGTGGTGGCGCTCGAGGACTGCACCACGGCGGTCACCGCGGCGCCGGTGGCCACGGCGGACAGGCGGTTGCCGGTGAATCGGGCCAAGAGCCCGCGGAGCGAGTCGCCCGCCAGGGCCTTGAGCCCGTCGGTCATCAGCGTCATGCCCAGCAGGAAGAGCCCGACACCGCCCAGCACGGCCGAGAGCACGCTCCACATCGCAGACCCCACCCGCCCCAGTTCGAGGCGAGCAGGATAGCAGAGGCCGCCGCGCCTGCCGAAGCGCGAGCCACCTCATGGTGATCTCGGAGCTGCACGCACGGCCTTCGACCTCGCCGTCACGCTTCACCGCTTCGGCCACCCTGAGGGCGCACGACTGGCTTCCAGCTGGCGGCCACCCTCAGCCGGTCGGGACTTCGACCCGCCGGGTCCGTTCGGAAGGTCTCCAGGACTCCGCTGTCACCGCTGACTCACGTCATCTCTTCCCCCTTCCCCGGGCTTCGCCTGGCGCACACCTGCCACCCGAGTGAGCCGCACCGAAGCGTTGCGGAGCTCTCCTGCGACCAACGCCCACGGCCCTCCCGCGGTATCCTGAGCTCGCTGGCCGCGGCGGCCCCGCCGGCGGACCGGCGCGCGGGGAGGTCCGCCCATGGCCGAGACGGCGTGGAAGCGCAGGAACGACGAGTGGCACGGCATCTCGCTCGAGGTCCCCGCGGGCTGGAAGACGCTCGTCCGGGACGGCGCCACCTGGGTGTGGCGCCCGGACGGGCTCGCCGCGGCCCTGGTGTGGCCCGACCCGGCGGGGCTCTCGACCCCGGTCGCCGACACGCTGGTGCACGTGCTCCGCACGGTGGCCCAGGGCGACCCGTCGATCCAGGCCCTGACGAGCCCGGCAGAGGCGCTGCCGGGCGGGGGGGAGCGCCAGAGGGCGGTCTTCTCCCAGCCGGACCCGCCGGGGCGGGGGCTGCTGCGCGGCGAGATCGCCGCGATCCGCGCCCCGACCGGCTCCTGCCTGGTGACCGGGTGGCGGGCCCCGGAGGCCGAGGTTCGGGACACCGGGCCCGTGCTCTGGCGAGTCCTCGACAGCTACGCCCCGCTCCAGCCCGTCCCCCGCACCCTGTTCGTGGACCCCTCCGAGGGGGCGTGGTCGGTGCTGGTGCCCCAGGGCTGGCACGGGAGCGGCGGCGTGGACCGCAGCGGCGCCCAGGGGCAGGTCGTCATCCGCTGGTCCGTGGACGACCCGCAGACCGGGGCGCGGGCCTACAACGACGGCGTGACCCTGCCCTTCGTCGCCCCGACGATGGGCCTCGGGGGCTACCCCGGCGGAGGGTGGAACCAGATCCCGTTCACCCCGGCGGTGGACCTGTGCCGGGGTCTCCTCCTGCAGCTGGCTCGCGGGCAGCGGCCAGACCTGGTCCTCCACTCCGCTACCCGCGACGAGGCGCTCGAGCAGGCCGCCTTCCAGTCGCTCAGCGCCTCGGCGGCGCGCCTCGGCGCCCAGGCCCAGGTCACCGGGGCGCTGGCCACCACCGCCTTCGGCGAGCGCGGGCGGCGGGTGCGGGAGGTCACCGCCGTCGTCACCTGGATGATGCTCTCGCCCGTGATGCCCGGCAGCCACTGGTTCGCCACCCTGGGACCCTCGGTCCGGGCGCCGGAGGAGCTGTTCGACCGGCTGGAGCCGATCCTGTCCGGCGTCGTCCTCTCCTACCGGGCGAACGAGGCCTGGGAGAGCCGCCAGGTCGCCGCCGTGACCCAGCGCATGGCCGACGACCGGGCCCGGGCCGAGCAGCAGCGCGCCCTGATGTGGCGGGAGACCCAGGAGTACTGCCAGCGCGTCGACCGGGAGATCCAGGCGCACCGCGACGCCACCAACGCGGAGATCCGGCGCGGCCAGCACAACCTGATCGCCGGCACGGAGGACGTGCTGGGCGTGGGCGCTCACAGCTACAGGGTCGAGTCCGGGTACCGCGAGTACTGGGAGAGGAACGGCTCGATCGTCGGCTCCAACTCGGCCGAGCTGGACACCCACCTCGAGGCGAATGGCTGGACGCGGATGCGCGTCTTCTGACGGCCCCGGGGCCTCCCGCCCGCTCAGGGCGCCAGCGCCGACCAGCGCCCGGCGTCGCCGCCCTCGAAGCCGTCGCGGAACAGGTCAGCGTGGTGGAGGTAGACCGCTCCGGCACCGGCCCCCGCGGCGTTGTGCATCGAGCCGGCGACGACCCGGTGGCCGAAGGCCGCGACCGAGCGTCCGAACCAGTCGCCCGCGGCGGCGTCCGACGCCTCCAGCACCCGGGTCTCGCCCCAGGCGTCCGGTCCCCCGTGGTGGCGTTCGAAGAGGTACGCACGGCCGTGGTTCGAGAGCCCGCCGTCGAAGTACTCGGCGCCGACGACCAGGGTGTCCTGACTGAGGGCGGCCGCGCAGCCGAAGGCGGTGTTGGAGGTGACCCCGGAGCCGATCAACCGTCCCACCAGCCCCCAGGCGTCGGGCCCACCCTGGTTGCGGTCGAACACGAACACCGCCCCGCTCCAGCTCCCGAGCTCGCGGTGCCCGGCCGCGCCGACCGCGACCGTGTCGCCCTCGACCGCGACCGACTCGCCGAACCAGTCGCCGCCCTGCGAGTCGGTCGGGTAGAGCGTGGCCAGCAGGCCGAGGGTGCGGTCGACGACGTGGACCGAGCCGACGTTGGCGTTGTCGCCGTAAGCCCCCACCACGAAGGTGTCGCCGTCGACCGCCACCGAGCCGCCGAAGTGGTCGTACGCACTGCCGTCCGCGGCCTGCAGCTTGGCGACCTGGCCCCAGTTGTCGGCGCCGCCCTGGTTCCTCTCGAACAGGTAGACCGAGCCGATCGCGAGACCGCCGTCGTCGTCGCGGTCGGCGCCGACGAGCAGGGTGTCGCCGTCGAGGGCGACGGCGAGGCCGATCTGGTCGTTGGCGGTGGCGTCGGCGGCGTGGCGGGTCGCCACCAACCCCCAGTTGTCGGGGCCGCCCCAGTCCTTCTCGAAGATGTAAACCTGCCCGCAGTCGTAGGCGACGGCGTCGCCGGCGCCCGGTGCGCCCACGACCGCGGTGTCGCCGTCGACGTCGACCGCGAGGCCGAAGAAGTCGCTGACGTCGGCGTCGGGGGCGGTCAGCTTCTTGACCAGCCCCCAGGCGTCGGCTCCGCCCTGGTGGCGGGCGAACACGTACGCCGCGCCGGCCGCGTTGACCCCGACATCCGTGTCGCGGTAGGCCCCGACGACGAGGTAGTCGCCGTCGGTCGCCACCGAGAACCCGAACTCGTCCCCGTCCTCGAGCCCGGCCGGCACGATCAGGACCTCCTCCTGGGCCGACAGCATGGGTGACGACAGCATCGTCACCACCGCGAGAACACCGATCACCGCCCTCATGGTCGCCCCTCCCTCCCGGCGCGACGCCTGGACGCCGGCACGTCGACCCAGGGTACAGCAAGGAGCCTGCCAGGCCGAATCTCCGGCAACGATTCCGGCCAACCGAGGCCCGGGGCGGCTGTCGCGCACCGCCACGACCCGCGACCCCGCAGTCGGTGCACCAGCGCGTGCTTCGGTGCACCGGGCGGTGCGTCATGCCATGAGGGTGCCCTCGTGGCGCCGTGGTGCCCCCGCGGTGCCCCCGCAGTGGCGCGGTGCCCCGCGGTGTCGGGTAGGCCCGGGCGGTTGCCCGCCCAGGCCCCCCACAGATCCGGACGTGCAGATTTCCCGCATCCGGCTCCTCAGCGGCACGGGTTTGCCATGGGGCGGTAGATCGAGTGGACGATCTTCGGTGGTGGAAGCGGGTAGCGCT
>CAYTJW010000141.1:0-10065 GCA_964438135.1 uncultured Thermoanaerobaculia bacterium | reverse complement strand
GTCTCGGCCTGCTGGAGAGCCTCGCGGTCTCCGGGGAGGTCGCGGGCGACGTGGTCGCGATCGGCGGCGACGTCGAGCTCGAGCCCGGCGCCCGCGTGCACGGCCACGCGGTGGCGGTGTTCGGCGCGGTGCGCATCGGCCCCGGGGCGAGCTGCGACGGCCGGGTGGTGGCCATCCGCTCCCTGGCCGGCCTGACCCTCGACCCGGAGCTGGGGCGGCGGCAGCCGTGGCTGCCGCTGTCGTTGCGCCTGCTCGCCGCCGGCCTGTGGCTGCTGGCCACCACCGCCCTCGCCCTGGTCGCCCCGCGCTGGCTGCGCTCGACCGCGACGGTGCTGCCCGCCCTGCCGGGCCGGTTGCTGGCGCTCGGGGTGCTGGCGGTGCTGACCGTGCTGGCCGCCATGGTGGCGGTGCTGGGCCTCGGGCCTGCCCTCGGCGTGCCCCTGGCCCTGGCCCTGCTGGTGGTCTTCCTCATCGCCAAGGCGGTCGGCCTGACGGTGGTCGCGGGTGGCCTGGGCGGGGCGCTGCTGCGCCGGGCGCTCGGCCGCTCGCTGCCGCTGACCTGCGAGGTCCTGGCCGGCATGACGGTCCTGCTCCTGCTGCGCTTCGTGCCGGTGGTGGGCGGCGCCCTGTGGACCCTGGTCTCGGTGACGGCCTTCGGGGTCGGCGTCCTGGCCGGGGTCCGGGCCGCCGAGCGCGGGGCGGTGGTCCTGCCCGACCCGGGTTGAGAGCCGGGCGCGGCGACCCGGGGGCGGGCTTCCGCGGGGCCCTGGACGGTGGCGGGGGTGGTGGTATACTGCGCGTTCGTCCGGGGGGGGGATGAAGCTCGACCTGTCCGGAGTCGACAACCAGCCGCTGGAGGTCGCGGAAACGCTCGCCCTCGAGGCCGAGGAGGTGGACCGCGACCTGCTCGCCGGGGTGGCGACGGTGGAGCTGCGCCTTTCGGTCCGGCGCCTGGCCGGCTGCCTGGCGGCGCAGGGCCGGTTCGCCGTCCGCGGCGAGCTGCGCTGCGGCCGCTGCCTCGAGCCGGTGACCTGGCAGGCGGAGGAGGAGGTCGACGTGGAGCTGGTCGAGCGGCAGGAGCCGGCCGGGCCCGACGCCGCCGCCGACGAGCCGGACCGCGAGGTGGTCCTGCTCGAGGGCGGGACCCTCGACCTGCGCCAGCTGGCGGCGGAGCAGGTGCTGCTGGCCCTGCCCATGCGCATCCTCTGCCGCGACGACTGTGCGGGGCTGTGCCCGCACTGCGGCGGCAACCGCAACCTGGACGGCGGCTGCCGCTGTCGGCCCGCGACCGACCCCCGCTGGGAGGGGTTGCGCGACCTCGTCGCCGGCCGGGACGAAGCGGACGACCAGGACCGTGACTGAGACGACCGAGATGGAGTGAGACGATGGCCAACCCCAAGCACCGCCATTCCCGCACCCGGCGCGACAAGCGCCGCACCCACGACGCGCTGACCCCGCCCGGCTGGAGCCTGTGCACCTCGTGTTTCGAGCCGAAGCCGCCGCACCAGGTCTGCCCCCACTGCGGCAGCTACAAGGGCCGCCAGGTGGTGCAGGTCGAGGAGCTGGATTGAGGGCGACGACGGCGGGGCTCGACGCCGCCGCGGTCGCGCCAGCCGCCCGGGCGGCCGACCGCGGCGAGCCGCTTCGACGGCTCGTCGGCCCGCGCCAGGGGCAGAGCCGCGGTGTCGCTCCGGTCCTGACCGGGGCCGCCGGGCCGGCGCCGTGACGATGCCCGGCCGGTGGCGCGAGTGGTTCGGCTGATGGTCGACCCCTCCTCGAACGTCATCGCCCTCGACGCGATGGGCGGGGACGGCGCACCGGCGGTGACCATCGCCGGCGCTCTCGAGGCGGTGACCGACCTCGGTCTCGACGTGCTGCTGGTGGGGCCGGTGCGGCGTCTGCGCCGCGAGCTGGGCCCGTTCCGCACCCTGCCGTCGGGCCTCGACCTGGTCGACGCCGCTGACGTCGTCGGCATGGACGAGCCGCCGCTGGTGGTCCTGCGCGACAAGCCGCGCTCGTCGCTCGCGGTCTGCGCCGAGCTGGTGGGGACCGGGCGCGCCGCGGCCATGGCGACCGCCGGCAACACCGGCGCGGCCTGGGTGGCGGCGCGTAACGCCCTCGGCATGATCGACGGGGTCGACCGGCCGGCGCTGGCGGCGATTCTGCCCCGACTCAGCGGCCACACCCTGTTGCTCGACGTCGGCGCCACCCTCGAGTGCCGCCCCTCCCACCTGGTGCAGTTCGCGGTCATGGGCTCGTACTACGCCGAGGCGGTGCTCGGCGTGCGCGAGCCGCGGGTGGGCCTGATGTCGGTCGGCGAGGAGGAGGGCAAGGGCGGGCGCCGGGTGCGCGAGCAGCACCGCATCCTGGCCTCGACCGGAATCCGCTTCGTCGGCAACGTCGAGGGGCGCGACGTCTTCACCGGCGACGTCGACGTCATCGTCTGCGACGGCTTCACCGGCAACGTCGTCCTCAAGGCGGCGGAAGGGCTCGGCGAGCTGGTGATCAGCGTCCTGCGCGAGCAGGCGAGCCGGTCGCCGCTGTACGGCGCCGGCCTGCTGATGGCCAAGGGCGCTTTCGTGAGCCTGCGCGAGAAGGTCGACTACTCGGAGTACGGCGGCGCCCCGCTGCTGGGGGTCAACGGCGCCTGCCTGATCGGCCACGGCCGCTCCAACGCCAGGGCCATCCGCAACGCCCTCCGCTACGCCGCGTTCTACGCCGGCTGCGGCGTGATCCGTCGCATCGGCGACAAGATCCGGGACGGCTACGCCATCCCGCGGGACAACGGGGAGATCTGACATGCACGACACCTTTCCCCGGACGGCGAGGATCGCCGGCCTCGGCGCGTCCCTCCCCGAGCGGGTGGTGACCAACCACGACCTCGAGCAGCTGGTGGAGACCTCGGACGAGTGGATCACGGCCCGAACCGGCATCAGCGAGCGACGGATGGTCGCCGAGGGCGAGGCGCTGGTCGAGATGGTCGAGCGCGCCGGCCGGGCGGCCATGGCCGACGCGGGCGTGGACCCGACCGAGGTGGACCTGTTCATCCTCGCCACCGCCACCGTGGAGCAGCCGATCCCGTCCTCGGCCGCCATCGCCCAGCCGCGGCTGGGGGTGGTCAACGCCGCCTGCTTCGACCTGTCGGCCGCCTGCTCGGGCTTCGTCTACGCCCTCAACGTCGGCCGCCAGTTCATCGCCACGGGGGCCGCCCGCACCGTGCTGGTGGTGGGGGCGGAGTGCCTGACTCGCTACCTCGACTGGAGCGACCGCACCACCTGCGTCCTGTTCGGGGACGGTGCCGGGGCGGTGGTCCTGCAGCCGGCCTCGCCCGGCGACGGCATCCTGCAGCTGGAGTGGCGGACCGACGGCAGCATGTCCGACATCATCTCCATGCCGGGCGGGGGCTGCCGCTTCCCGCCGTCGAGCCGCGATGCGATCGACCAGCGCCTGCCGTTCATCAAGATGCGCGGCAACGAGACCTTCAAGGTCGCGGTCCGGGCGCTGACCGAGCTCAGCCAGCAGGTGCTCGAGCAGGCTGGCCTCCAACCCGCGGACGTCGACCTCTTCATCCCCCACCAGGCCAACCAGCGCATCATCCAGGCGGTCGGCAGTCGCCTCGGCCTGACCGACGACCAGGTCTACAGCAACGTGCAGCGGGTCGGCAACACGTCGTCGGCCTCGATCCCGCTGGCCATGGCCGACGCGGTGCGGGAGGGCCGGTTGCGGCGGGGCGCCCTGGTGCTGGCCTCGGCCTTCGGCGGTGGGCTGACCTGGGCCTCGGTCCTGCTGCGGTTCTAGCCGGCCCGAGCGGGCGCGTCTCGCGGGGAGAGCACGAGGAGGGGAGCCATGGCGCGAATCGCGGCACTCTTTCCGGGTCAGGGCAGCCAGGAGGTCGGCATGGGCCGGGACCTCGCCGGCCGCTGGAGCGCGGCGGCGGCGGTCTTCGCGGCCGCCGACCGGGCCCTCGGCGTCGCCCTGTCGGCCCTGGTCTTCGACGGGCCCGACGCCGACCTGCGCCTGACCGAGAACACCCAGCCGGCGCTGCTGACCCACTCCGTCGCCTGCTGGCGGGCCCTGACCGGGCTCGGGGTGCGGGTCGAGGCGGTCGCCGGCCACAGCCTCGGCGAGTACTCGGCCGCGGTCGCGGCCGGTGCGGTGGGCTTCGACGACGCGGTCCGGACCGTCCGCCGGCGCGGCCAGCTGATGCAGCGGGCCGTGCCCGTGGGCGAGGGGGCGATGGCGGCGATTCTCGGCCTCGACGACGAGCAGGTCATCGCCGCCTGCCGCGAGGAGCAGGCAGCCTCGGGCGAGGTGGTGGCGGCGGTCAACTTCAACGCCCCCGCGCAGGTGGTGATCGCCGGCTCGGCGGCGGCGGTCGAGCGGGCCATCGCCCGCCTGAGCGAGCGCGGCGCCCGCCGGGCGATGCCCCTGCCGGTGTCGGCGCCGTTCCACTCGCCGCTGATGGCACCGGCGCGGCTCGGCCTCGAGCCGACCCTGCGGGCGTTGGCGGTGGCCGACCCCGAGGTGCCGCTGTACCGCAACGTCGACGCCCGGGCGGTCGCGACGGCGGAGGAGCTGCGCGACGGCCTGGTGCGTCAGGTGGACGCCCCGGTGCTGTGGGCGGAGACCATCAGGCGGATGCGCGCGGACGGCTTCGACACCTTCCTCGAGGTCGGCGCGGGCACGGTCCTGAGCGGTCTGGTGCGGCGCGTCGACCGGGGCGCGACCTGTCACCCGGCCGGCACGGTCGAGGCGATCGAGAAGGTGGCGGAGGCCCTGGCGTGCGGCTGACGGCACGGGCAGCGGGACGGGGGGAGGAGACGGCGATGGGCGAGCTCGACGGACAGGTGGCGCTGGTGACCGGTGCGGCGCGGGGCATCGGACGGGCGGTGGCCGTGGCACTGGCGCGGGCCGGCGCGGCCGTGGCCTGCGTCGACTGTGCCGACGCGACCGAGACGGTGCAGCTGGCGGTGGCTGCGGGCGGCCGGGCGGAGGCCGTGGCCCTCGACGTGACCGACGCTCGCGCGGCGGCCGAGGCGGTCGCCGGCGTCGCCCAGCGGCTGGGTCGGCTCGACATCCTGGTCAACAACGCCGGCATCACCCGCGACCAGCTGCTGGTGCGGATGAGCGAGGAGGCGTGGCGGACGGTGCTGCGGGTGAACCTCGACGGCGCCTTCAACCTCACCCAGCCGGCGGCCAAGCTGATGATGCGGCAGCGCTCCGGCCGCATCATCAGCGTGGCCTCGGTGGTCGGCCTGATGGGCAACCCCGGGCAGTGCAACTACGCCGCCTCCAAGGCGGCGCTGGTCGGCTTCACCAAGTCGCTGGCGCGGGAGCTCGGCAGCCGCAACGTCACCGTCAACGCCATCGCCCCGGGCTACGTCGAGACGGCGATGACGGACGCCCTCGGCGCGGAGCAGCGGCAGGCCCTGCTCGACCGGGTCGCCATCCCCCGCCTGGGCCAGCCGGAGGACATCGCCGAGGCGGTGCTGTTCCTGGCCGGGCCGCGTGCGGGCTACATCACCGGCACCGTGCTCAACGTCTCCGGCGGCCTCTACATGTAGCCCGGAACCGGCCCGCGGGTCAGGTCGCGGCGCCTGGCCGCGGGGGGTCGGGCGGGGGAGCTGACAGCCGATCGCTGACAGCTGAGCCTGTTTCAAAACCCCTGTCATCCCGAGGAGACCCGCAGGGTCGACGAGGGATCCCTCGCGGGGGACCCATGGCGAGACGGCCAGCAAGAAGCGATGTCGCCGTGGCAAGCTCTTTCTCCACAAAGGATTCCTCGCCCGAGCACGCCCGCCCGCCCAGCCCGGGCTCGGAATGACAGGGAGCTGGAGGGCGCCCGCCGGAGCACCACGGAAGGTCACAGACGTCCGTGGAAGGGCGTTTTGAAAGAGGCTCAGCTGACCGCTTCTCTGTCACGCCCGCAGCTGCAGCGACGACAGGAACGCCTCGTTGGTCGGGAACTCGCGCACCTTCTGCAGCAGCAGCATCATGGCCTGGTCGGGGGAGAGGGCCGACAGGGCGCGGCGCATCAGGTAGAGCTTCTCGACCAGCTCGCGCGGGTACAGCTTCTCCTCCTTGCGGGTCCCCGACTGAGGGATGTGAATGCACGGGAAGATCCGCTTGTCGAAGAGCTTGCGGTCGAGGACCAGCTCCATGTTGCCGGTTCCCTTGAACTCCTGGAAGATCACCTCGTCCATGCGCGAGCCGGTGTCGACCAGGCAGGTGGCGACCACGGTCAGGCTGCCGCCGTGCTCGACCTTGCGCGCCGAGCCGAAGGCGCGGCGCGGCTTCTCCATCGTCCGCGCGTCGATGCCGCCCGACATGATCCGGCCCGAGCCCTTCTGGGCGTTGTTGTAGGCGCGCGACATGCGGGTCAGGGAGTCGATGAAGACGACCACGTCCCGCCCCAGCTCGACCAGCCGGCGGGCCCGCTCGATCACCATCTCGGAGACCTGGATGTGGCTCTCCAGCGACTGGTCGGAGGAGGACGCGAAGACCGCCCCCTGGTAGATGTTCCGTCGCCAGTCGGTGACCTCCTCCGGCCGCTCGTCGACCAGCAGGACGAAGATCGTGGTGTCCGGGTGGTTGACCGCGATGGCGTGGGCCATCTGTTGCAGGAGGGTGGTCTTGCCCGCCTTGGGCGGGGCCACGATCAGGCACCGCTGGCCCTTGCCGAGCGGCGCGATGAGCTCGGCGACGCGGGGCTCGACGACCCTCGGCTCGGTCTCCAGGCGAAAGCGCTCGATCGGGTCGATCGAGACCAGCTCCGCGAACGGAATCGCCTGCTGGCGGTAGTCGGCCGGGGCCATCTCCTCGACGGTGGCGATCTCGACCATGCGGGGCCGCTGGCCGGGGGCCGCCGTGCCGGCCAGGTAGAGGCCGCTCTCCAGGTGGAGCGGGGCGATGAGCTCCGCCGGCACCACCGGCGCGCTGGCGTCGGCCACGAAGTTCGCCTCCGGCGCCACCAGCAGCGGGGAGCCCTGCTCCCGCACCCACAGGCAGCCCTTGACCGGGCCCGCGGCGGCCTGGGCAGCGGTCCCTGCGGCGTGCTTGCGGCGCTGGCGCCGCCGCCGGCGGCGACTGCCCGGCTTGCGTTCCTTGACCTCGTGCACCTCAGGTTCGTCGCTCATGTCATGTCCCTGTGGGTCGAGACTCGACCCCGGAGTGAGAGCGGCGGCGGCCATCGCGGGCGCCGTGCGGTCGCCCGTGCGCCCGCCGGTGCGGCGCCTCGAGCCCGGCGCTGGACCTGCCTCGCTGGCGGTCCGGCGCGCCCGTCAGACGCCCTCGCCGCTCTCACCTTACGTCGTTCGCGGTCTCTTGGCAACCCCCTGCGGCAGCCGCCTCCCGGCGACCTGCCCGCGTCAGCCCGCACCGCCGCGGTCGCCGAGCGCGACCACCAGCCGAGAGACCAGGCGCTCGGCCACCTCGGTCTTGGTCAGGGTGGGCCAGCTCTCGACCCCGTCGGCGGTGACCAGGTGGACCGTGTTGAGGTCGCCGCCGAAGGTGCCGCTCGCGGCCGACACGTCGTTGGCCACGATCCAGTCGCACCCCTTCCGCTGCCTCTTGCCGGCGCCGTTGGCGACGACCTCGTCCGTCTCGGCGGCGAAGCCGACGACCAGCGACGGCCGCTGACTGGGGTGGCGGGCGAGAGTGGCGAGGATGTCCGGGTTCTCCTCGAGCGCGAGCAGCGGCGGGCCCTCGCCGCGCTTGACCTTGCTCCCCCGCGGGGCGGCGACGCGCCAGTCGGCGACCGCCGCGGCGCAGACCGCGACGTCGACCGGCAGGGCGGCCGAGCAGGCCGCCAGCATCTCGGCCGCGGTCTCCACCCGCACCACGGTCACCGCCGGCGGGTCGGGCAGCGCGGTCGGACCGGTGACCAGCACCGTCGTCGCCCCGCGGCGGGCGAGGGCGCCGGCAACGGCGTGCCCCTGCTTGCCGGAGGACCGGTTGGAGAGGTACCGGACCGGGTCGATCGGCTCGCGGGTCGGCCCGCTCGTCACCAGGGCCCTGGTGCCGACCAGGGGCCGGCCGCTGCCGACCAGCGCCTCGACCGCGGCGAGGATCGCCTCCGGCTCGGCCATGCGCCCGGCGCCGCTCTCGCCGCAGGCGAGGTCACCGGTCCCCGGGCCGACGACCTGCACCCCCCGTCGCGCGAGCTCGGCGAGGTTGGTCTGCGTCGCCGGGTGCTGCCACATGGCGACGTTCATCGCCGGCGCGACCAGGACCGGTTGGGTGCAGGCGAGCAGCAGGGTCGAGGCGAGGTCGTCGGCAATGCCGGTGGCCATCTTCGCCAGCAGGTTGGCCGTGGCCGGCGCGACCACGGCCAGGTCGCAGTCGCGCGCCAGACGGATGTGGCCGATCTCGCCCTCCTCGGTGAGCGCGAAGAGATCGGTGGCCACCGGCGCCTCGGTGAGCGCCGCCACGGCCAGCGGCGCGACCAGGTGGGAGGCGGCGGCGGTGAGGACGCAGCGAACCGTCGCCCCGCGCTCGCGGAGCCGGCGGATCAGGTCCAGGCTCTTGTAGGCGGCAATGCCGCCCGAGATGACGAGCAGGACGCGCGTGTCGTGGAGCATGCCGCAACCCGGTCGCACAACCCGGCCCGTCGGCAGCGCCGGCCGGGGCAGAGGTCCTCACGTGACGGGAGAGTCTGGTGGAGCCGAACGGGATCGAACCGTCGACCTCTTGAATGCCATTCAAGCGCTCTCCCAGCTGAGCTACGGCCCCACCCGGGAGTGGTCTTTTAGCAGATGGGCGGCGGGCTTGTCAATCAATGGTAGAATCTCCGGCGGAGGCGCATGGAGCCTGGTGGCTTCCGCGGACTTCAAATCCGTTGGGCCGGTCGTGATCCGGCCGGTCGGAGGGTTCGATCCCCTTGCGCTTCCGCCACTTTTCACGCCCACCCCGCCGGGCGGTGGGCGACCTGAGCTCGTGGCTGCAGCTGATCCCGGCTAGGGGCGCACGCATGGCGGAAGCCGACTTCGTTTACCACGGCAATCTCGAGGAGACCCCTCTCCCCGAGATGCTCGCGACGATTCACCGGCACGCCGTCCCGGGGTTGATGGAGTTCGCGCGCGAGGGCGAGACCAAGCGTGTCTTCTTCGTCGACGGCGACGTCATCTTCGCCACCTCGTCGGACCGCACCGAGTCGCTCGGCGACTACCTCCTGAGCCAGGGCAGGATCTCCAAGGCGCAGTACCGTGTGTCCTGCGACGAGCTCATCCGCTCGCCCGGACGGCGCCACGGCACCATCCTCGTGCAGATGGGCTTCCTCCGCGAGGACGAGCTGGGCGTGGTGGTGCGGGAGCAGGTGCAGGCGATCCTGTGGAGCCTGTTCAACTGGGGCTCCGGCCAGGTCAGCTTTCGCGTCGGCCGCTTCCGCGACGACGAGATCTACAAGATCAAGGTGCCCACGCCGCGGGCCATCCTCTCCGGCTGCAAGCGCATCACCGACGCCAAGGTGGTGATGGCGCGTCTCGGCGGCCGGCACACCGTGCTGGCGAGGGTGCCGCGCCCCGAGCACCTGGCGACCCTGACCCTGGAGACGGGGGAGCAGGAGCTGCTCGAGCTGGTGAACGGCAAGCGGCCCCTGCAGGAGCTGTGCGAGAGCGGCCCGTTCAACCCCGGCATGAACGCCCGCGTGCTGTACGCCTTCCTGGTGCTGCAGCTGGTCGAGCGCGAGCGGGCGGCCACCAGCGGGATCAAGATCCAGGTCCGAGCCGAGGGTGGAGCGGGCTAGCGGCCGACGCATCCCGGGGCCGCGGGACCGAGGTGACAGCAGATGCCCCTGTACGAGTATGAGTGCTTCCTGTGTCGGAACCGCTTCCAGCGCATCCAGCGCGTGGCCGACCAGCCGGTGACGGTTTGCCCGGAGTGCGGCGGCGCGGTGCGCCGGCTGCTCGGCATCCCCGCCCTGCAGTTCAAGGGCAGCGGCTGGTACGTCACGGATTACGGCAAGGGGACCGCGCGGACCGAGCCGGCCCCGTCGACCGAGCCGGCCGCGGCGGCGGCCGAGAAGCCCGCAACCGGCGGCGACGGAGCCGCGGCGGCCGCTGGCGGCGG
>CAYTJW010000140.1:0-10127 GCA_964438135.1 uncultured Thermoanaerobaculia bacterium | reverse complement strand
CGACCAGGGTGCCGCCGCGCGCCCGCTCGGCGGCGGCGGCGAGGGCGACGACCTCGGCGTGGGGGCCGCCCGCCGCGGCGTGGAAGCCCTCGCCGACCACCCGGCCGCCGGCGTCGACGACGACCGCCCCCACCATCGGGTTGGGGGAGGCGCCGCAGCGCCCGCGACGGGCCAGCTCGAGAGCCCGCTCCATGAGGCGGATGTCGAGCGGGGAGGGCACCCTCAGGCCTCGAGCAGGGCGTCCACGAAGGCGGTCGGGTCGAACGGCAGCAGGTCGTCCTCGCCCTCGCCGACGCCGACCCAGCGCACCGGCAGCTTGAGGGTGTCGGCGATGGCGAGCACCACGCCGCCCTTGGCGGTCCCGTCCAGCTTGGTCAGCACCACGCCGTTGACCCCGGCCGTGGCGCCGAAGCGCTGCGCCTGTTCGATGCCGTTGGAGCCGGTGGTGGCGTCGAGGATCAGGAGCACCTCGTGCGGCGCCCCCGCCACCTCGCGCCCCGCGACCCGGCGCACCTTCTCGAGCTCCCTCATGAGGTTGGTGCGGGTGTGGATGCGCCCGGCGGTGTCGACCAACACGTCGTCCGCACCGCGCGCCCGGGCGGCGGCGATGGTGTCGTAGACCACGGCGGCCGGGTCGGCGCCCTCGTGCTGGTGGACCAGCCCCACGTCGACCCGCTGGGCCCAGACCGCGAGCTGCTCGACCGCGGCGGCGCGGAAGGTGTCGGCGGCGGCGATCAACACCTGCCGGCCCTCCTCCTTGCGTCGCCTGGCGAGCTTGGCGACGGTGGTGGTCTTGCCGGTGCCGTTGACGCCCACGACCAGGGTCACCCACGGGCGGGTCGCGCCCCGCTCGAGCGGGGTCGCCTCCTCGGCCGCGCGGAGCAGGCCGAGCAGCCGCTCCCGCAGGACCGGGCGGAGCTGGTCGGCCGAGGTCAGAGTGCCCTTGCGGACCGCCTCCCTCAGCTCGTCGGCCAGCCGCAGCGACAGGTCGACCCCGGCGTCGGCCGCCATCAGGGCCTCCTCGAGACGGTCGAGGTGGGCGGGCTCCACCGGCCCCGAGCGGCGGAAGGTCTCCCCCACCTTCTCGAGGAACTCGGTGTGGGTCATGAACAAGCCGCGCTTGAGCTTGCTCAGGATGCTGCTGGCCATACGACGCACCCCCCGCTCGGGCGGCGGCTCAGGAGACCTCGCGAGCCAGGACCTCGGCGGTGCGGCGCAGGTGGAACATGGCGTGCGCCCGCGAGCCACTCCGATCGAGCACGAGCACCACATAGTAGCCATTCGGCAGCGCGTGCGTCAACGTGATCAGCTGCTCGCCCTCGACGGAGTAGGCGACGACGCCGCCGAGCTCGTCGCCGATCTCCTCCAGCTGCCGCTTGAAGATGCTGTGGTAGGCGCCCTCGACCTTGAGCTGGTAGGGGTCGCCGTGGCGCGTGACCCACTCCACCGCCTCCCCCTCGGAGTCGAGGAAGATGGCGCCGATGGCCGCGGGCACGTCCACCAGGAGGTTGGTGAGGAGGTAGTGGAACGGCATCAGAGACTGTTGAGCAGGGACCTGGCCTCATCGGCCATGGTCGAGCTGGGGTTGGCGTCGACGACTGCCTGCAGGTGCTCCCGGGCCTCGGCCGGGCGACCCAGCTGGACCAGCAGGCGGCCGAGGTCGAGGGCCGCCTCGCCGCGATCCGGGAACTTGATCCGCGCCTCCTCGAGGAGGGCGACGGCGGCGTCCGGGCGTCCCTGCCGCAGCGCGATCTCGGACAGGCGCAGGAAGGCGGGGTAGACCGGGACCGGCGCGAAGGCGGCGCGGCGGAGGCTCTCCTCGGCCGCGGCCAGCCGCCCCTGTTGCAGCTGCGCCATGCCGAGGTTGTAGTAGGCCTCCCAGCGGTGGGGGTAGGTGGTGTCGGCGAGGACGGCGAGGAAGTCGACCTCCGCCAGCTGGTACTTGCCCTCGGCGAGGTAGGCCGAGCCGCGGTTGTTGCGGGCGTCGGTGAACGACGGGGTGAGGCCGAGGGCGCGGTCGAAGGCGGCGATGGCCTCGTCCAGGTTACCCATCTGCAAGTGACAGAGCCCGGTCATGTTGTGCACGGTGGTGTTGGTCGGCGTCAGGGCCGCGGCGTGCTCGAATCGCTTGAGGGCCTCCGGGTACCGCTTCTGCTGCAGCAGGATCGAGCCCTGGCGGAGGAGGGTGAAGGCGTAGAGCGGGTCGTCGCCGCCCTCGTCGACCGCCGGCGAGGCCGGCTTCTTCGACCCGCCGCTGGCGCAGGCGAGCAGCGACAGGAGCAGGGCGAGGCAGGCCACGACGCGCCTCATGAGACCTCCTTGCTGGCCACTGGCGCCAGCGGTTCGATCGCCGGCGGGGTGATGTCGCCGGCCTCCACCGCCGCCGTGAACGCCTGGATGACCGCGGGGTCGAAGCGGCTCCCGGCCAGCTGCCGCATCCTCCCGAGGACGTGCTCGAGGGGCATGGCCGCCTGGTAGGGGCGGTTGGTGGTCATCGCGTCGAAGGTGTCGGCGATGCCGATGATGCGGGCGACGAGGGGGATCTCCTCGCCGCGCAGGCGGTCCGGGTAGCCGCGACCGTCCCACGACTCGTGGTGGTTGCGGATGCCGGGGATGATGTCGCGCAGCATGCGGATCGGCGCCATGATCTGGGCGCCGATGTCGGGGTGGCGGCGCATGACGGCGAACTCGTCGTCGGTCAGGAGGCCGGGCTTGTTGAGGATGCCGTCGCGAATGCCGAGCTTGCCGACGTCGTGCAGGATGGAGGCGATCCGCACCCGGAAGACCTCGTCCTGGTTGAGGCCGAGGTGCTTGGCGATGGCCAGGGAGTACGAGCTGACCCGCTCCGAGTGGCCGCGGGTGTAGGGGTCCTTGGCGTCGATCGCCGCCGCCAGGGTGCGGATGGTCTCGAGGAACAGCTCCTGGTTCTGGCGCAGCGCCTGCCGCAGCCGACGGACCAGGGCCTCGATGTTGCCGGCCATGTTGTTGAAGTTGGCGGCCAGGCGGGCGATCTCGTTCGAGCCCGAGACATCCGCCCGGACCGCGAGGTCGCCGTCGCTCAAGGAGGTGGTCACGTCGGCCAGGGTCTGCAGCGGCCGGATCAGGCCTCGGCTCAGGGCGAAGCCGAGGGCGAGGGCGACGACGGCGGCGATCACCGTGACCAGCACGGTCCGCCGCTGCATGTCGCGCACGGTGGCGAAGGCCTCCGCGGCCGGGCGCTCGACCACGACCGCCCACGGGCTGTCCTCGATCGGCGCCGCGGCGCCCAGGATCTCGCCGGCGGCGGCGTCGAGGGGCGAACGGTAGACCAGGACCACCCACTGGCGGTGCCTGAGCACGTCGGCCACGAGCGGCAGCACCGACATGTCCTTGCCGTGCTGCTCGGGTCGGTGCGACAGGACGATCTTGCCGCGATCGTCGACGACGCTGATGCGCAGGCCGCGGTAGCGGTCGCTCATCAGCGCTCTCTCTTGCGAGCCGAGGTCGACGACGCCCTCCAGCGTCGCCCACACCTCGCCGGCCGGCGACCGCAGTGGGTAGGCGAGGATCACCACCGGCGCGGACGGCACGGGCCGCGGCCACTCCACCTGCTCGACGGCCGCGCCGGCCAGGGCCTGGGGGTGGACCCGGTCGAGCAGAGCGACCAGCGCCTGCTCGGTCGCGCCGGCGACCTCCGGCGCCCTCACGAAGCTGCCGGCGCCGTTGCGGTCGAGCAGCCGGAGGTAGACGTAGCCGCCGGTCGACTCGCCGGCGAGATTCTGCAGCAACCGTGGGAACTTGGCCGCCTCGAGGGGCGGGCCGGCGCCGAGCGCGGTCGCGGTGCTGACGAGGCGGGTGCGGTGGGCGGAGAAGAAACGCGACACCTCGGCCGCCAGGCCGATCGCCTGCCGGTTGAGGCTGATCTTCTCGACGGTGGTGAGGTGCTCGCGGTTACCGGCGGCGAGCCGCAGGCCGACGACCACGACCGGCACGACGGTCAGCAGGACCAGCGTCGCCGCGATGGGGTAGGTGATGCTCGAGCGGATGCGTGCGAGAACGCCCATGGAACCGTCCGAAATATACCACGGCGCCTGCCTCCTCTCGATCGCCGGTGGCGCCGGCGCCAACGGCCGGGGCTCGTTGCCGCCGCGGGATGATGCCCGGGTCGTTCTCTGCTAGGGTGGGAAGGGAAACGGCACGCCGTGACGCAGACGGTGCTGGTGGTCGAGGACAACCCGGTCAACGCCCTTCTGGTCGAGACCATCTTGAGCCGGCTCGGGGGCTTCGAGGTGGTCTCGACCGAGGACGGCGAAGAGGTCCTGCGCCTGGTCTCGGCGCGGCGCTTGACCGCGGTCGTGATGGACGTCTCCCTGAGCAGCACTGCCCTGGGCGGCGAGCGGGTCGACGGGCTCGAGCTGACCCGCCGGATCCGGGCGCTGCCGGCCGGGCGGCACCTGCCGGTGATCCTGCTCACCGCCCACGCCATGCGCGGCGATCGCGAGCGTTTCCTCTTCGCCTCCGGCGCCAACGACTACGTCGCCAAGCCGATCGTCGACCCGCAGGTCTTCCTCGACCTGGTGGCGCAGCACGTGCGCAGCGCGGAGGAGGTCAGCTCGACCGAGCCGGCCCTGGACGGGGAGCGCGACGAGGGGAGGAACGAGGGTGGGTGACCTGCGGACAGTTGTCGTCACCGGGGCTTCGTCGGGGATCGGCCTGGCCTGTGCGCGGGCCTTCCTGGAGCAGGGCGACCGGGTCGTGGCCCACTACCGCCGCCAGGCCGAGCCGGTCGAGCGGCTCCGGGCAGAGCACGGCGCGGCGCGGGTCGTGGCGGTGCAGGCCGACCTCTCCACCGAGGAGGGCTGCGTGCGGTTGGTGGCTGCGGCAGACGGTCTGTCCGTGCTGGTGCACTCCGCCGGCATCTGGAACGACGGCCCGATCCGCGACCTGGAGCGCCAGCGGCTGGAGGAGATGTTCCGGACCAACACGTTCTCCGCCTACTACCTGGCGCGCGAGGCCGCGCGGGCGATGGTGCGGGGGAGCCTGGTCTTCGTCGGCTCGACCGCCGGCCAGCGAGGCGAGCCCGGGCACAGCCACTACGCCGGCTCGAAGGCGGCCCTGTGGGGTCTGGTGCAGTCGCTGGCACAGGAGCTGGCGCCGGCGATCCGCGTCAACCTGGCGTCGCCGGGCTGGGTGCGCACGCCGATGGCGGCCGACACCCTGGCCGAGGCCGGCCGGGAGGCGAGGATCGTCTCCGGGGTGCCGCTGCGCCGGGTCGCCGAGGCCGAGGACGTGGCGGCGGCGGTCCTGTTCCTAGCCGACGAGGCCCGCGCCCGGCACCTGACCGGGGTGGACCTGCCGCTGTCGGGCGGTGCGCTGCTGCCGCTGCCGCGCGGCTAGAACCCGGCCGTCAGGGTCTGGGCCGGGATGAAGATCGGGTCGCCCGACCGGTTGTCGACCACCGAGGCGTAGGCCATCACCTTGCCGTCGGCGGTCAGGACCTTGACCGTGGCGAAGCCGGAGTCGACCGTGCCCGCGCCGACGGTGGCGAAGATCCGGTCGACCTGGACCATCTCGAAGGGCAGCAGGGTCTCGGTGCGGACCCCGACCAGGTTGCCGCTGCCCAGGTAGAGGTCGACCTCCACCTGGACCGTCAGCTCGGTGGTGTTGAGCAGGCCGATGTTGCTGCGGAAGTCCGCGTTCTCCTGCAGTTGCAGGAGGCTGCCCACGACGCCCGGCTCGAGCGCCTGGTCGCGCGACGAGGCAGGGATGAACTGGCCGTAGGTCCCGGCCGCACCGGCCGCGTTGTAGGTCCGGCTGGTGGCCTTGACGTCGGGGTGGGAGGCGGTGATGCGCAGCGCGCCGTTGCCCGACTCGAGCTCGAACAGGCTCGCCAGCACGTCGGCGAGGAGCTGCTGCTCGCCGGCCGCGAGCACGAGCGACGTGTTGAGCGGGTTGCCGTTGGCCTGGTTCTTGGCCAGGTAGGCGAGGTTGCAGACCGCGACGCTGCCGGTCAGGTTGGCGATCGCCAGGTCGGTGACCCAGTAGGTGTCGGCGGCGCCGGTCGCACGCGCCGCGGCGGGGATGAAACGGGCAGTCGGCAGCGCGCCGTGCTGCGAGCAGTCGGTCGCGTCCACGACCGCCAGACCCTGGGCGCCCCGCCCGACGTAGAGGACGTCGGCCGACAGGGCCACGCCGTTGGCGCCGGCGAGGTCGAGCCTCGACAGGAGGAGCACGTCGGTGCCGAGAGACGCGTCCGCCTCGGCCACGCCCAGCTCGGGGCCGACCAGGTACAGCCGGCCGCCCCACGACACCATCCGGGTGGGGGCGCCGGGCAGGGCGAGAGAGCTGGCGGTGTAGAGCTCCCCCTCGCTCTGGCGGACGCTGACCAGGCCGACCGGGTCGACGCCGCAGAAGATCAGGCTGCCCTCGGTGACGACGCTGACCACCGACCCGCCCAGGTCCAGCGGGAGGATCGGCACCGGCTCGGACCGGTTGGTCAGGTCCACCGGCACCAGGCCGGCGGTCCCCGCGGCGCAGAAGGCGGTCGAGCCGCTCACGGCCAGGCCCCGGACCGGCCCGCCGACCTGTGCCGAGCCGACCAGGCTCACCGTGTCGCCGCCGATCGCCAGGGTGTAGATGGTGCCCTCCTGGCTGCCGGCGACGAACTGACCCGCGCTGCCGACGACCGAGATGATGGTCTCGCCGAGGTCGAGGCTGCCGGTGATGACCGGGTTGCCGACCTGGTCGATCAGGACCGTGGCCACGCCGGCGCTGCCGTTGGCAACGACCAGGCGGGAGCTGAAGTAGTCCACGGCGATGTCCATCGCCTGGCCGCCGGTCGGCGTCGAGCCGATCAGCTCGGCCGCCAGCCTGGTGCTGAGGTCGAAGCGGACGATGCCCGCCGAGCCGCCGGCGACGTAGGCGTTGGTGCCCAGGATCGCCGGCTGAGCCAGCGAGCCGTTGGCCGGGGTGGTGGTGGCCTCGACCAGCTCACAGACCTGGGCGGCGCCGGGTGCCGCCGCCAGGCCGAGGACGAGGAGAGTGATCCAGGTTCGGCGCATGACAACCTCCGGCGCGGAGCATACCACTCGGGGCGGGCTCGGGGAGAGCCGGTCGGGGCGGGCTGTGAGCGCCGTCACCGCGAGGCGGCCCGGCGGGCGGCGAGCGGCGCCGCCAGGGACGACAAGGCCCGGGCCGCAGGGCCCGGGCCGGGAGGTTCTGGGGAAGCGGCGCCTACTCGGCGACTCCCGTCGACTGCGGCCGGCGCGGCTGCCCCTGGAGGGGGAAGGCCTCGAGCAGCTGCGCGAAGGCCTCGGCGGTGAAGTCCGCCTTGTCGGTGGCGGCGAAGGCCGGCGGGCCGTGGTCGGCGCAGCCGCCGATGCACAGCACCTGGTTCATGTCGACCTGGGGGATGGCGGCGCCGTAGAACGAGTTGACCGCGTCGATCAGCTCGATCGTGACCAGGGCGTAGCCGATGTTCTGCGGGTGGACGCCGTCGTAGGAGAAGATGCCGCCGACCAGGAAGTCGGCCGACAGCTCGATGCCGCCCAGGATCCAGTGGTCGCCGGCGACGATCCGGGCGAACATGTCGTTGACGTCGACCACGGGCAGGTTGTGCTGCGCGGCGGTGGCGCGGATGACGTCGTTCATGTCGTCGATCCGACCGCTGATGACCGCCACCTCCTCGGGCCGCAGCACCACCCCGGGCACCACGCCCTGGGGGGTGAGCTGCAGGTCCTCGGGCAGCGGCAGGCCGGTGCCGCCGAGCTCGACCGGGACGCCGATGCCCTGCGCCAGCAGCGAGGCGGCGCCGAGGGTGACGTAGGCGTCTTCGGGCAGCAGGCCGTGGGAGCCGATCAGCGGCACGTGGCCCACGCCCGGCACCTCGACGTACGGCTTGACCGTGGTCACGAACGGGATCGAGGCCGCGTCCGGCAGGGTGATGAGGACGACGTCGGCGTCGGTCTGGCTGGTCAGGGTCTGCACCGCCGCGGCGTACTGCGCCTCGAACTGGGCCAGCGGGGTCATGGTCACGCCGTCGAGGGGCGTGGCGTAGAGGGCGGCGCCGAGGACGTCGTTGTTGCCGATCCAGAGGGTGACGAAGGTCGGGTCGAGGAAGACCGCCTGGGTGATGGCGGTGAACGGGATGTAGTTGCCCGACCCGCTCGGGTACTCGACCTGCGGGATGCGCAGGATCAGGTCGTGCATGACGTTGTCGGTGTTGCCGCCGAGCAGGTTCTGGAGGTTGCCGGTGGTGTTGAGGAGGTTGTCGACGTCGGCGCCGGGCACGCCGAGGTTGTTGTACGGCCGCGGCAGGGTGGCGTTGAGGGGCGAGCCCTGGCCCTGCTGGGGGCGGATCACCGGCCCGACCAGCGACACCAGCTCGAGCTGGGCCGGGATGCCGGGGGCGGACACCAGCGGCAGCTGGAAGTCGTTCGCCTCGGCGTACTGGGCCAGCATGGCCGGGTAGGACCGCTCCTGGTAGAACTCGGCCAGGCCGCCGGAGGCGTAGCCGGCGGTGAGGCTGTCGCCGAGGGCGACGTAGCGGGTGAAGTCGACCTGCGCGGCAGCCGCCCCCGCGACCAGGAGGGCCACCAGGCTCGCGACGAGGGTGATTTTCTTCATGGCTCCTCCCTTCCTAGAACCGCAGCGACAGGCTGGCGCCGAGCAGGTGCGCCTTGGAGTCGTAGCGGCCGTAGTAGCCGTCGAGGGAGTACCCCTCGGTCGAGCGCTCGTCGAACATCAGGTACATGTAGCCGACGTCGGTTCGCATCGCGCCGTGCATCCAGCTCAGGCCGACGCTGACCCCGGTGCGGTCGCCGTCGCCGAGCAGCGGCGACATCGACTCGGGCGGCTGCGGCGTCTCGTCGAACAGCACGCCGCCCTGGAAGGCCCAGGACTCGCTCGCCTTGTACTCGACGCCGAGGCGGTACTGCGAGGTGTCGTCGTACAGCTCCTCGACCGTGTCGGACAGCTCCGGGTTCTCGGTGAAGGTGATCGGCAGCTCCTGGAAGCTCGACCAGCCCATGGCGCCGTAGGAGGCCGACACCGCCCACTGCTCGGTGGTCCAGGCCAGGCCCACCGACCAGTACTCGGGGAAGTCGATCGCGGTCTCAAGCGGCACCTTCTCGCCGAACGGGATGCGGCTGGCGAGGAGGGCGTCGAAGTCGGCGTAGCCGGTGGCGTACTGGGTGAAGGAGCCGATGCCCTCGTAGTCGACGTCGATCCCCGAGCGGTAGAGCAGGCCGAGCGAGAAGCCGTGCGGCAGCTTGGCGAGCATGCTGGCGTTCCAGCCGAAGCCGTCGTTGGACATGTCGTCGGTGTGCAGGTGGACCTGGCCGACGTCGGCGAGCTGTTGGGTGTAGGGGTTGATGAAGCCGATGTTCTTGGTCAGGTCGATCTGGCCGACCGCGTAGTCCACGCCGAGGCCGAAGGAGATGCTGTCGTTGACCCTGAAGGCGACGCCGGGGGAGATGTCCACCAGCCGCAGGTCGGTCCGCTTGGAGATGAAGCGGCCGGCGAAGTCCTCCTCCCACCAGGTGCCGAGGCCGAACGGGGTGTTGACCGAGAAGTTGAGGCTGACGCGGTCGCCGAGCGGGTAGAGGAGGTAGAAGTGGGGCGGGTAGAAGACCTGGTCCTCCTGGGTGGCCTCGTACCCGTCGCCCGGGTACGGCGACTCGCCGTAGAAGTCCTGCAGGGGCTTGATCAAGGTGAACCCGGCCATGACCTGGACCCCCCGGTCGGTCTGGAACGCGGCGCCGGCCGGGTTCCAGTACAGCGCCGAGGGGTCGTCGGCCAGGCCCGTGAAGGCGCCCGCCATGGCCATGGCGCGGTTGCCGTGCTCGAACAGGGCGAAGCTGGCGCCCCACGACAACGAGGGCGCGAGCGCCACGACCACCGCAGCGACAAGAAGCTTATGACCACCGATGGCTTTCACACCAGACCTCCTTCCGCCCAACGACGTGTTGGCGAGCCCAATCCTAGAGGTGAGCCCGGGTCTCGTCAATAGGCCCCCGGCCTCGCCGCAGAGCTGCAACTTCTTGCCACACTGCGGCATACGGCGTCCGACGGGGCGGCTCCCGGCCGCGGGGGGGCGGCCGGAAGCCCGGGCGCAGGACAGCGGCGCCCGGGCAGCGACCGGGCGGGGG
>CAYTJW010000139.1:0-10142 GCA_964438135.1 uncultured Thermoanaerobaculia bacterium | reverse complement strand
GACCGGCGCCCGCGTCGCCCTGGTCGCCCGCCGCGCCGGCGAGCTCGACCGGCTCACGGCCGAGCTCAACGCCGGCGGCGAGCAGCGCGCCCTCGCCTTCGTCCACGACGTGCGCGACTGGCAGGAGGTGGGCGAGCTGCTGCAGCGCGTCGCCCGCGACCTCGGCGGCCTCGACCTGGTGGTGTACGCGGCCGGGGTCATGCCGCCGGTGGCAGCCGACGAGTACGACCCGGCCAAGGACCGCGAGGCGATCGAGGTCAACCTGCTCGGCGCCGTCGCCTGGCTCGACCCGGTGGCGGAGCGCTTCGCCCGGCTCGGCCGCGGCACCATCGTCGGCATCGGCTCGGTCGCCGGCGACCGGGGCCGCTTCGCCCACCCGGCCTACGGCACCTCCAAGGCCGGCCTGCACACCTTCCTCGAGGCCCTCCGCAACCGGGTCGGGCGGCGCGGCGTCACGGTGGTGACGATCAAGCCCGGCTTCGTCGACACGGCCATGACGCGCGGCAAGCCGGGGTTGTTCTGGGTCATCTCGGCCGAGCGCGCGGCGGCGATCATCCTCCGCAAGGCCCGCCGCGGCGCGGTCGAGGCGTACGTGCCGGCGCGGTGGCGGCTGGTGATGGGGGTGATCCGCGCCATCCCCTCGGTCGTGTTCCGCCGGCTCAAGGTGTGACCATGCTGCCGGCTGATCGCCTCGAGTGGGTGGAAGGCTGGGGCATGGCGGTCGGCGCCGCCGGCTACGTGCACCGGCCGAGCACGGTCGACGGCATCCGCGCCGCCCTGGCCGAGGCCGAGGCGGCCGGCGTGCCGGTGGTGCCGCGCGGCGCGGGGCGCAGCTACGGCGACGCCGCCCTGCGCGCCGAGTCGGTGGTCCTCGACCTGTCCCGCATGCGCCGCATTCTCGCCTTCGACCCCTCGACCGGGGTGGTCGACGTCGAGCCGGGGGTGACGTTCCGCCAGCTGTGGCGCTACGCCCTCGGCGACGGCTGGTGGCCGCCGGTGGTGACCGGCACCATGGAGCCCACCATCGGCGGCGCCCTGGTCATGAACGTGCACGGCAAGAACAACTGGCGGCGGGGCACCCTCGGCGACCACTGCCTCGAGCTCGACCTGCTGCTGCCCTCGGGCGAGCTCCGGACCCTGCGCCCGGCGGCCGAGCCGGCGCTGTTCACGGCCGAGGACGACCTGCTCGCCGCCGTCGTCGGCTCCTTCGGCCTGCTCGGCGTCGTCACCCGCGCCCGGTTGCAGCTGAAGCGGGTCCACTCCGGCCTGCTCGAGGTGGAGGCGGTGTCGGCACCGGACCTCGCCACCCTGCTGCGGCTCACCGACGAGGCCAAGGACCGCTGGGAGTACGTCGTCGGCTGGGTCGACGCCTTCCCCGGCGGGCGCCACCTCGGCCGCGGCCTGCTCCACTTCGCGCGCCACCTCGAGCCGGGCGAGGACCCCGCCCCGGCGCAAGCCCTGCGCCTGGAGAGCCAGGACCTGCCCGACACCATCGCCGGCCTGCTGCCCAAGTCGGTCGTCTGGCGCGGCCTGAAGCCGTTCACCAACCGCCCCGGCATGCGCCTGGTGAACCTCGCCAAGTACCTCCTCGGCAGCACCGTCGGCGAGGGCGAGCGGTACCGCCAGTCGCTGGCCGCGTTCTCCTTCCTGCTCGACTACGTCCCGGGCTGGAAGCGGGCCTACCTGCCGGGCGGCCTCATCCAGCACCAGAGCTTCGTGCCGCTGGCCAGGGCCGAGGCGGTGTTCCGGCGCCAGCTCGAGCTCTGCCACGCCCGCGGCCTGCCGCCGTTCCTCGCCGTGCTCAAGCGCCACCGGCCCGACCGCTTCCTGCTCAGCCACGCCGTGGACGGCTTCTCGCTGGCGCTCGACTTCCCGGTCTCCGCCCGCCGGCGACCGGCGCTGTGGGCGCTGGTGCGGGAGCTGGCCGAGCCGGTGGTCGAGGCGGGCGGCCGCTTCTACCCGGCCAAGGACGCCGCCCTGCCCGGGGAGCTCTACCGCGCCACCTTCCGGGGCGGCGAGCTGGCGCGCTTCCTGGCCCTGAAGGAGCGCCTCGACCCGGACCGGCGCCTGCGCTCCGCCCTCTCCGACCGGCTCCTCGGCGGCGCGGCGTGAGGGTCTTCGCCGTCGCCGACCTGCACCTGGCCGGGGCCAGGCCGGACAAGACCATGGCCGTGTTCGGCCCGCCCTGGGACCGCCACCCCCAGGCGCTGGTCGAGGCCTGGCACGACCTGGTCCGAGGCCCCGACCTGGTCGTCGTCGCCGGCGACATCTCCTGGGCCATGACCGTGGACGAGGCGCGGCCCGACCTCGAGCTGATCGGCCGCCTGCCGGGCCGCAAGGTCCTCCTCCGCGGCAACCACGACTACTGGTGGGGCTCGGCCGCCAGGGTCCGCGCCGCCCTGCCGCCCGGGGTGCACGCCCTCCACCACGACGCCGTCGTCCTCGACGGCGTCGCCGTCGGCGGGGCGCGGCTGTGGGACGACCCGGCCGTCCGCCTCGGGCCCCTCCGCTTCCGGCCCGGGGTCGACCACCTCCGGGGGCCCGAGCCCGAGCCGCCCGAGCGGACCGAGAAGATCCTGGCCCGCGAGCTGGCCCGGCTCGAGCGGTCGCTCGCCGCCCTGCCGGCCGACGCCCGCCTGCGCCTGGCCGCGGTCCACTACCCGCCGGTCGGCACCGACCTCGCCCCGAGCCGGGCGAGCGCGATCCTCGAGCGCGCCGGGGTGGGCCACTGCGTCTTCGGCCACCTGCACGGCCTCCTGCCCCGCGCCGAGCAGCCCCTGTTCGGCGAGCGCGCCGGCGTCCTCTACCACCTCACCTCCTGCGACTACCTGGACATGGTGCCGCTCGAGGTCGCCGACCTCGGCTGAAGCGGCGCGCCGGCCCGACTCCGGGGGCGCGCGCGGCTACCCCTCCTCGAGGTAGGTGTAACCGTCCAGGCCGTGCTGGTAGAAGCGGAGCAGCTGCCGCCCCTCGCGCACCGTCAGCACCTTGCGCCGGACGGCCTGCTCGATGTCGCGACGCAGCGAGTCGACCAGCTTCTCGGGCTCGAACTGGACGTAGCTCAGGACCTCGCGGACGGTGTCGCCGGGGACCACATCCTCGATGATCCAGTCCCCGTCCTGGTCGAAGCCGATGTGCACGGCGTGGGTGTCGCCGAACAGGTTGTGGAGGTCGCCGAGGATCTCCTGGTAGGCGCCGACCAGGAAGGCGCCGAGGTAGTAGGGCTCCCCCGGTCGCAGGGGGTGGAGGTCGAGGGCCCGCTTGGTCTCGCCCGCCCCCGGGAAGTGGTTGACCTTGCCCTCGGAGTCGCAGGTGATGTCGGCCAGGATGGCGCGGCGGGTCGGCTCCTCGCGCAGGCGGTGGATGGGCATCACCGGGAAGACCTGGTCGATGGCCCAGCTGTCCGGCATCGACTGGAAGATGGACAGGTTGCCGAAGTAGATGTCGGACATCTGGGCCTCGAGGAGGTCGAACACCTCGGGCCGCTCCTCGAGGCCCCGGCTGGCCGCCAGCAGCCGGGTGCAGATCGCCCAGTACAGCCGCTCCGCCAGGCTCCGGTCCGTGAGGCTCATGTAGCCCAGGCGGAAGAGGTTCATCGCCTCCTCGTGGGCCTGGGCCGCGTCGTGCAGCGCCTCCTCGAGGCGGCCGGCCTCCGCCGCCGCCAGGGCCTCGTAGAGGTCCCACACCGGCTGGGGCAGGTCCTGGGGGTCGCGGCCCGCGGCCGCCTTCTCCACCGTCTCGGGCACCTCGAAGGCGTCGAAGCTGGTCGAGCCGAGGACGTCGAAGACCAGCACCGAGTGGTAGGCCGTCAGCGCCCGCCCGGACTCGGACAGGATGGTCGGGTGGTCGATGCCGGCGTCGTCGCAGGCCTCGGCGATCCGGTACACCACGTCGGCCGCGTACTCCTCCAGGGTGTAGTTGATCGACGACTCCCGCGCCGACCTGCTGCCGTCGTAGTCGACGCCCAGCCCGCCGCCGATGTCGATGTACTTCATGCCCGCCCCGAGCTGGTGCAGGCCGATGTAGATGTGGCTCATCTCGGTGATCGCGTTCTTGACGCTGCGGATGTCGCTCACCTGGCTGCCCAGGTGGCAGTGCAGCAGCTGCAGGCAGTCGGCCATGTTCCTGGCCTTCAGGTACTCCAGGGCGTCGAGGATCTCGGACACGTAGAGGCCGAACTTCGACCGCAGCCCGCTCGACTCCTCCCACCTCCCGGCCGCCCGGGTCGAGAGCTTGACCCGCACCCCGATCGCCGGGCGCACGGCGTAGCGCTCGGCGTGCCGCACCAGGAGCTCGAGCTCGGAGTACTTCTCGACGATCGGGATGATCTTCCGCCCGAGCTTGGCCGCGAGCACGACGGTCTCGATGAACTCGCTGTCCTTGAACCCGTTGCAGACGATCGGCACGGAGTTGAGCCCCCCCGTCAGGCCGAGCACCGCGAGCAGCTCCGGCTTCGACCCGGCCTCCAGGCCGAAGCCGTAGCCGGCGCCGAAGGTGTGGATGTTCTCCACCACGTGCCGCTGCTGGTTGACCTTGATCGGGTACACGCAGGCGTAGGAGCCGCGGAAGTCGTGCTCCTCGATCGCCGCCGCGAACGCGTCGCGCAGGACCCGCAGGCGGCTGGCGAGGAGGTCGCGGAAGCGCAGCAGCACGGGGGTGCCGATGCCCCGCTCGCCCAGCCCTTCGACCACCTCGTGGAGGTCGATGCTGCGGCCGGGGCGACCGTCGGGGCGCACCACCACGTGCCCCCTCTTGTTGACCCCGAAGTAGCCCTGGGACCAGCCGTCGATGCCGTAGACGGCGGCACTGTCCTCGGTGGTCCAGCGAGGGGCGGCGGCCTGCGCGCGCGGTCGTTCGGTCTTCGTCATTGGCGCATTGTACGGGAACACCCGGGTCCGCTTCCGGGCACCGCCGCCCGGCGGGCGGGCGGGCCCGGGTGCCGCGCCGCCCTGCGCCCGCCCCTGGCGACCCCGGCTACTCCCCCAGCTCGTCCGCCTCGACGCTGATCGGCACGTCCCACGCCGATGAGGCCCAGCCGACCCACTCCGCCTCGCCGGGGTGGACCCCCTCGACCAGCGCCAGCTCGACCACGGTGCCCAGGATCAGCTCCCGGGCCTCCGGGTCGGTGACCGTGAGCAGGAAGGCCTTGAGGTCGTCGTCGCTCGCGAGCTCCGCGTCGGAGCGCGCCACCAGCGCCGCGTAGGCCTCCTCGCCGACCTGCCCGACGAGCTCGTCGAGCGCCTCCACCTCGGCCTCGTCGTCGTCGGCCGCGCGGCTGGCGAGCAGGATCCGCTCGGCCAGGGCCACCAGGGCGAGCCGCTCGTCCTCCGTCAGCGACGCGATCGTCTTCTCCTGCGCCATCGGCTCCCTCCTCCGGACGTGCGCGTTCGAGCCACCTCGAGCCTAACCGGTCCGGCCGGTCGGGGCAAGCCGGGCACGGGCTGCGCCACCCCAGCCGCTCACCGCCGCGCCGGGATGAAGACCGGGTCGCCGGTGCGGTTGTCGACCACCGACGCGTAGGCGAAGAACAGCGCCCCCGCGGTGTCGCTGCGCACCACGGCGAAGGCGTCGCCCAGGGGCGCCGCCCCGAACCGCGCCAGGACGTCGTTCTCCTGGTGGTGACCGAACGGCGCCAGCGCGAAGTCGACGTCGCCCAGGTGCTCGCCGCTGCCGGCGTGGAAGCTGACCCCGACCGTCACCGGCCGGTCCGAGACGCTGGCCAGGCCGAGGTTGGTGCGGAAGTCGTCGGTGCGGGCGAGCTGCACCAGCCGCGCCGCCTGCCCCTCCGCCAGCGCCTCCCCGAGGCCCGTGCCGGGGATGTGCTGGCCGTAGGTGCCGGCCTCCCCCTGGTCGTTGTAGGTCCGCGAGCTGACCACCAGCGGTGCGTCGCCGCCGACCAGGATCGCCCCCGAGGTGCCGTCGCGTCCCAGCACGGAGGCGACGACGTCCTCGAGCTTGAGCGAGGCGTTGGCCGGGACCACGACCCTGACCCCGTCGGCCGAGCCGTTGTCGCGCTCGCGCTCGAGGAAGAACAGGAACACCTCGAGCTCGCTGCCGCCGCCCTGGTTGAGGACCAGGTCGGTGACCCAGTTGGTGCCCAGCGCCCCGGCCACCTTGGCCGACGCCGGCACCAGGTAGGCGTGAGCGCCCGGGTCGGTGACCGGCGGCGAGCCGCCGCCCCCCTCGACCGCCAGGGTCCGGCTCGCGCTCGAGCTGCCCGCGTCGTTGCTCGCGGTCAGGGTCACGGTGTAGCTGCCCGCCTCGGCGTAGGCGTGGGTCGGGTCGCTCCCGCCCGCCGAGCCGCCGTCGCCGAAGCTCCAGCTCCAGCTGGTCGGCCCGCCGGTCGAGAGGTCGTGGAACCGCACCTCCTCGCCGACCGCGGGGACGGCGGGGGTCCAGGAGAACGCCGCCACCGGCGCGGAGTCACCGGCCAGCAGGTCGGCGACGTGCCGCCGGGCGTCCTCGAACGCGACCGGGCTGTGGGCCCACGGCCCCGGCGGCGGCGACTCCTCGTCCAGGCCGTCGTCGAGGGCGTGCGGCACGACCTGGGCGGCGATGGCGTCGGCGCGCTCGCGCGAGCCGTCGTGCTCGGCCAGCAGCCACAGGTACTCGTGGTCCTGGCTGCCGCGGCGCAGGTTCTTGAGGCGGATCGACGCCACCGGCTGGTTGGCCGGCAGGCCGACCGGCTCGCCGACGTAGACCAGCAGCGCGTCGCCGTTGATGCCATAGCCCGAGCACATCGGGTCGGTCCAGCACGAGGCCTCGTCGATGCCGGTGCGGCCGCCGTCCACCTCCCAGGTCACCGCCCCCTCGAGGCCGTAGCGGAACGTGACCCAGCCCCAGGTGCGCAGCGACAGGGCCTCGCCCTCCAGGTACGGGCTGCCCACCGCCGGCTCGCCGGCGCAGCAGCTGGTGTAGAACCACCACCCCTCGTCCGGGTGGGCGGCGACCCGCTCCCGCGCCGCCGCCTGGTCGAGGCTGTACACCGACGCGACCACGTTCCACAGGTCGACGGCCGGTCCGACCTCGGCGAAGATCGTGTCCGTGGTCCAGCCGTCCATGACCCAGTCGACGTTGCGGAAGAACCCCAGGTCGGCGCGGAAGGTCACGTGGCCCCGGTCGACCAGACCGGCCTGGTCGAGGAGCTGGCCGTAGTGGGCGATGAGGTCGAACTGCTCCTGGGTGCGAGGCTCGTCGGTGGGGTGGATGAAGAGCTGCGCCTCGACCCCGGTCCAGCCCTCGCCGATCATCACCGCCTCGAGCTCGCGCAGGGACTGCTGCCAGAACGCCACGTCGTCCGGCCGGTGGTCGCCGTCGCCGTCCGCGGACGGCCAGTTGAAGTCCTGCGGCAGGGTGAAGCGGCGGATCGGCTCCCCCGGCGACGGCCCCCAGTAGCCGCGCGCGGCGGTGAAGGCGCTGCCGGTCATGAACGGCGCCCACAGGTCGCGCCAGAGCTCCCAGTCCACCGCCACCCCGTCCTCGACGGGCGGCCACAGCCAGTGGGCGTCGAGCTCGAAGCGGTGGGCGTGCGCCAGCTGGAACCAGCGCTCGACGCCGTCTGGGTGGGGCGGGTCGGGCTCGCCCCACAGCACGTCGAACGCCAGCCCGCCGTAGTTGACCGATCCGAGCCCGGCGTGGTTCTCCGCCGGCAGGGTCAGGTCCCGCACCTCCAGCTCGAGCGCCAGCGCGGTGGTGGCGCCGGACGAGCGCACGGTCACCGTCCCGCGGTAGGTGCCGGCCGTGGTGCCGGCCGGCACCAGGACGTCGACCCAGAACGCCGCCGCGGTCTGCCCGGGAATCGCGTTGGCGCCGTCGGGGATGGCGAATGGCTGGCCGAAGCCCTCCCCCACCGCCTCGTCGAGCGGGATGAGCGGGTCGGGGTACCAGCCCGGCCCCAGCGACGACACGTAGCCCTCGCCGGCGAAGCCGCAGAACGCGGACTCGCCCGTCACCTGCACGAACCACTCCTTGAAGCGGCGGACGTGCTCGGCCGCGGCCAATGTGGTCGGCCCGGCCAGGTCCGAGACCTCGAGCGAGACGCCGGTGGCGGGGCCGCCGTCGACCACCACCTGGAACGCCACCACCTCGTTGCCGGCGGCGAGCAGACGGACGGTCCCCTCGGCCGAGCTCCACACCGGGTTGGACTGACGGTAGCCGGGCGAGATCTCGCCCGCCTCGTGCCGCTCCTCGATCAGCCGGCCGGTGACCGGGTCGAGGCGGACGCCGTCGTCGACCACCCACACCCCGCCCGTCGCGGCGCTCGCGCCGGCGAGCGCCAGCGCCGCCGCCACCGCTACCCGCCACCCGCCGCCATGCCTGCTGCCCGTCCCTCGCACGTCGACCTCCCCGCCGACCGGGCCCGGCGCGCCGCGCCCGCCCCACCTCGTGCGGGTCGACCCACCCGCCGCGGCGCCGGCTGCCTTTGGACCATGTCGGTCGGCTTCCTGACCGCTCCATCGTACCGGCATCCCCGCGGCGGGTCGAGGCGACCCGGCTAGCGCCAGTCGCCGTAGAGCTGGAAGGCGGCCCAGTGGAAGGGGTGGGAGAGATCCCGCTCGACCCGCCCCTCGCCGTCGCCGACCGTGACCGGCGCCCGGATCAGCTCCAGCTGCGCCCGCTCGAGGGCCACGTCGGTGCTGTCGCCGGCCCGGCGGTGGGCGTGGAAGCGCTTCATCAGCTCGGCGGTCGAGCGGTCGTCCACGCCCCACAGCGACGCCACCACGGCCCGCGCCCCGGCGTACTGGAAGGCGCGGGTCAGGCCGACCAGCCCCTCCCCCGCGAGCTCCGCGCCGGTGCCGCTGTCGCAGGCCGACAGCACCACCAGGTCGCAGCCGAGCCGCAGCCGCTCGAGCACCTCCCAGGCCTGGAGCAGGCCGTCGTCGCCACCGTCGACCGCGCCGCCCGGCGCGGTCAGCGCCACCGCCGACGACAGCGGGAAGAGCTCGTCGACGAGCCCGTGCACGGCCAGGTGGAGGGTGCGGGCGGTCGGCGCGACCTCCACCACCCGCCCCTCGGTCGCGTCCGCGCCGAGGAAACCCCGCGCCCGCTCACCGTACGAGGCGACGATCGCCCCAACCTCGTCGCGGGTCGCGGGCAGCGGCGGCAGCGGCCGGGTGCGGGACGAGGGCGAGCCCGCCGGCGCCACCTGGCCGGGTCGGCTCCCGCTGGCGTAGATCGGGTCGCCGAAGGCCGCCAGCTCCAGGGACGGCGCCGGCCCGGCCCGCAGCCGTCGCAGCTCGGCGTACACCGTCGCCGACACCGCCTGGTGGAGCGGCTTCCACTCCGCCAGGTACTGCCACCCCCTGCCGGCGTCGTCGGGCGCCTCACGCACCAGCGCCGCGAACGGCACCAGCGCGAGCGGACCCTGGGCCACCAGCAGGACACGGCTCGCCGCGGCCAGCTCGGGCTCGGCCGGCGCCACGAGGAGGCGGTAGAGCCGCCGGCCGGCCGCGGGCGGGACGTTGCCGCGGTCGCCCGACGCGACCTGCCGCCGCAGGCGCAGCGCCTCGCCTCGCAGCTCCTCCTCGCCCACGCCCAGCCGCACCACCCGCAGGCCCTGGTCGCGGCCGAGGACGAAGAGGTGGCTGTCCTCCCGGCCCAGGCTGTAGGCGAGCAGGACCGTGCCCGGGTCGAGCGCCGCCCGCGCCCCGGCCAGGTCGAGCGGCCGGGGGTACTGCACCGCCGCCAACCGGGGGCTCGCCGCCCGGACCTCGGCCCGGATCTCCTCCTGCCGGCGCCCGATCTCGTCGAGCCGGGCGAGCGCCCGGGCGACCTCCGCCGGCCTCTCGACCGGCGACAGATCGGCCAGCAGGGCCTGCACCTGCTGGTGCTCGTGGTTGACCTCCCGCCGCCGGCGCTCGAGCTCCGGCGGCAGGTCGAGGCCGAAGACCAGGTCGCGCTCGGCGAGCAGGGCGAGCAGGCTGCGGGCGCGGGCGCTCTCGAGCACGCCGAACGCCTCCTCGCCTCGCCCGGCGGCAACCAGCAGCTCGACCAGCTCGCCGTACCGGCCGAGGTAGGAGGCCCGGAACGCGCCGAGCTGCTCCGGGCTGCCGCCGAGCCGCAGCTGCTGGTCCTCCAGCGCCCGCACCGCCTCCTCGAGCGCGGCGAGCGCCTCGGCGGTCCGACCGGCGGCGCGCAGCGCC
>CAYTJW010000138.1:0-10143 GCA_964438135.1 uncultured Thermoanaerobaculia bacterium | reverse complement strand
TATCGCGAGGAACTCGGCAACCTCATCATGGGCTGCGTCAGCCGCGACGAGCGCGCGACGTACTCCGCCCGCCGGGACGGACTGGAGCTGAAGTAGGCGCCGCTCCGCGCCGCCCGCATCGCCGCGCCGTTGCCGGCGGAGCGCACGCCGCTCCGGGCGGGCGGGAAGCCGACCCAGAGCTTGAGGGTCGCGCGCGCTGTGGCGAGGCCGACCCCCGCCGGCAGAGCCAGCAGCCACCAGCGCAGGCACCAGGCCAGGCGCCGGGCAAACCTCCCCGGCGCATCGGGGTGGGCGAGGAGGCTCTGGGCGACGAAGACCGCGTGCTCGGTGTCGTCGCTCGTCATGCCGCGCCCGAGCACGAGGCGGTGGCGCAGCTCCGATCCGAGCAGCCGGCGCGCGCGGCGGGCAGACAGCCCTTCCGCCGGCAGGCCGAGCGCGTCGCCGACCGCGGTGCCGACCAGCAGGCCCTGGCAGCGGTCGGCGAGGGCAGGGTCGGGGTGGGCGTTCATGGCGAGGGGGCCGGCGGTCTGAAGCTGCCGTCAGCCCCGGTAGCCGGCCCCGGGGAGGCGGCGCCGGAGCTCGGGGCAGAGGTGGGTCTCCTGCACCATCTCGGTGCGCGCGTCCCAGAGCCGGAGCAGGTCGCGCTTGGTCCGCACGGCCTCGTACGCGGCCCGGGCGCCGCGGAAGCAGGCGAGGTCGCCGAAGCAGCGGTGCCCGCCCGGGTGGTAGTCGGACAGGGCGCAGGCAACACAGGCGAGCAGGTGGTCGCCGGGCGGCAGCCGGGCCTGGAGCTCGAGCAGCTCGTCCTCGAACCAGCCGGTCAGCCCGCGGCTCTCCAGGTCGAGCCCGGGCGAGCGCAGGCGGAGGTGGACGCTCTCGCGGTCGATGCCGCCGTGGGGGGCGGGGTCGCCGAGGGCGACGGTGGCCTCGAGCTCGGCCTCGACCCTGGCGCCGGCCACCATCAGGGGCAGCGGCATCAGGACCCGGAGCGTGCAGGAGCAGAGCGTGCCGCGGTTGAGGGCGAACCGGTCCAGCAGCGGCGCCGGGGTGCCGGGCTCCGGCGCCAGGGCGTCGAAGTCGATGCCGGAGAAGGTCACGTCGCGGACGGTGACGCGGAGGGTGCGGCCGTCGCTCGCGACCGCGGTCTCCTCGACCCCGTTGTGGTCCTCGAAGCGGGTCGGCCAGGTAGGCATCGCCGCGGCCATTCTACCGCCCGAGCTGGCCGAGGCGGTCGACCGGGTGCCGCCGCCGGCCGGGTCACTCGGTGGTGACCCAGCCCCCCGACAGACCGGCGGTCGACTCCAGTGGTCGGAGCTGGAGGACGTAGAGGGGCAGGGCCGCCTGGAAGTCGTGCAGCCGGGCGACGACGGCGCGGTAGCGGCGGCCCCGGGCGAGGACCGCGTGGGGGAGCCAGGAGAGCCCGGCGCAGAGGAGGGCGGCCGGCCAGAAGGGGCGGAGAGGGGGCGCCAGGAGGGTCAGGGCGAGGGCGAGCGTCGGCAGGCACCCCAGGAACCAGAGCCGGTCGACCCGGGTGCGGTACGCCACCTCTGCCGCGCCGACCAGCCGGGCCTCGGCGGCCTGCAGCGCCGCGAGGTCGCGGGTCTCGAGCGCGTGCACCAGGACGCCGTAGGCGCCGGGGGGCACCGAGAGCGCGAGGGCCGGCTGACCGGCGCACCAGGCGGCGTGGCCGGACAGGTGGAGCGTGCCGGTCGGGGCGCGGAGCAGGAAGGTGCCCCCCACCGACCGGTACAGGGGGGCGAGCGCCGGGGTCAGCGGCGTGTCGACGAGCACCTCCACGGTCAACGAGATGGGGTCCTCGCCGTCGACGAAGAACGCGCCCCCGTCCCGGGCCAGCGCGCGCAGGGGGCCGACGCAGCCCCTGCCGGCGGCCGGGGTCGGCGGAGGCTCGACGGAGGCATCGCGGAGCACCGCGAGCCCGAGGTCGTCGCGAACGCGGACTGGCATCGTCTCCTCCAGCGTCCCCCGAGCGCGCGTCACGCTGAGCCGGGCAGCGGCCGAATCCGTCGCTGCGCCATGTCAGACGCCTGCTGCGGCGTGGCTCGAGCGCAGAGGACCCACGACGGCGCAGACCACCGCCGAGCACGCCCCGGCGTGCAGGCGCCCGACCGACGCACGACCAGGCCGTCGCGTGCTGGGCAGCGCGTACCACGACGCGCTGTTCTACTACTCCCGAGGATCCTCGCGTGGGACGACGAATCCCACGCCGCCGCTCCGATGAGCTGTTTGACGGTGGCGGTGCGCGCAGCGAAGAGTGCCGCGGTGAGCACTCCTGCCGGGATTACTGCAACCGAGCGACCAAATTCGCCGGAACGAGCATGCGGTCCAGTATTCAGCAGGAGGGGTGATGACGCTGCTCCCACTCTGCTGGCTGCAGGCTGCCGGCTGTCAACAGCGCGGCCCGCGACGCCGTTGCGCTCTTTGGTTGCGGCCCGATGGGCCGCGCTAGGAGACACCCGTTGATCATGAGCACTCCGGGTCGACGAGCATCCCCAGTCGTTCGCAGACATCCGAGACGACAGTCAGGGGCAGGACCGCGTCCCGCGTCCGACGCCGGATGGGCGGCGAGGTGGGCTCCCTGGCGTGGGTCTCGACCGGATGGGGGAAGCGCCTGCGCGGGCTCACGACGTGCCCGAGCTGGTCGAGCGCGGTGCCGATGACGCCGTCGGTGTTCTCGGTCGTGGCCGCGGTCCGCGGCGCCGACGGCGCCGAGGGTCCAACGCGTCACCGGGGCCCGCACGGGTCGGAGACGGCCGGCGTCAGCCGCGCGGGTTGGAGACGGGCGACATGAACCCGACCAGGAGGACCAGCGCGAGAACGGCGAGGAAGACGACCAGGAGGGACCGGCCGCGGCGGATCGCGGCGGCGAACACGGCGCCACCCGCCGTGGCGACGCCGTACTGGAAGAGGAGACCGCCGACCACACGGGCCAGGGCTTCGGGGTCCGGGTTCGCCGGGCCGTCGCGGAGCATGCAGGCGGCGGGCACGATGAGCCAGCCGGTGACCATCAGCGCCGTCGCGAGGAGCGCGCGAGGGATGGCGGCGATGAGGTGGGCTGCGAACGAGCGGTCTCTGAAGAGCGCCTCAAGCTCCGCGACCTTCGAGGCCGGCTGCCAACCCGAGAGGTGGGGAGCACAGACCGGGGTTCGCTCCCCGTTCGGAGTGTCTCTGAGCCGGACCTGCAGCTCCGGGAGGGTGACGGGCCCGACGCGCTCTGCGCCACGCATGTAATACCAGGTCGATTCCATCGGTCCTCCTCGGCCGGTGGGCCGAACGCCTGTCGCGAGGCGCCCTGGGGTCGAGGGTGTGTCCCCCGGGCGCCGTGGAGCTTCGACCACGGGCGACGTGGTGTCCTGCGGGCCACGTGGCGGCCTCGGCCTGTGCACCGCGGGTTCAGGCATCTCCCGGGTGCGGGCTGCGACCTGAGGAGAAAATGCGGTTCGCGGCGGCGCCGAGCACCACGGTGAGGGACAGGCGAGCGCACGCGCGGCAACCAGGCTGGAGGACACAAACGCGCCGAGGGACTCTCAGGGGGAGGGCACCTGAGCGGAGGTGATCCTGTTGCGGGCGATTTCCAGACCGACCTCCCCTTCCAGGTGACGTGATGGTGTCAGGGGATCTGGAGAGGTGAGGATTGCTGCAGCGTTCCTGAGGAGCTGAACAGGGGTGAGGACCAGGCCCCACGGGAAGCCCCACCAGCCGAAGAGGAGGGACCTCAGGAGGTCTTCGACCTGGCGTCGCCTGCCGCAACGCCGACACGATGTGATCGGGTTCTTCTCCGTTGTCGTCAGAATCACGGCGGACCACACGTACTGGGACAGGTGCACGTCGACCGGGCCGGGGCCGCCGCAGCATGGGCAGGGACCGGAATGGCGGCGGGCAACAGCTTCCCGCACCTCGCTCTCGGGAAGCCCGTACGCTACGCTGAGGAGATACGCGTTCTGATGGCAGAGGACATCACAGAAGTTGTGGTTGGGGCCGGGCGAAATCCCCCCGTAGAGGATCATCCTGCCGCAGTGGTCGCACCTGGTCATGGCGAGATCCTCCGCCAGATCTTCCGGAGCCGGCAGCCGACAAGAACGAGACGGCGAGCGCCCGACGCGCTCGTCTGCCGCAGTGAGGCTCCAGGCGGCAGACCCCCCGTGGCGCTTCGAGCAGCGCACTCGTGAGCCGAGCGTGGGCACGAGCGATTCATGCGCTCGCCCAGCCGGTACTCAGCCAATCAGCCCAATCGGGTCGACCGTTTCGAAGCGCCGCAGCCGTGGCTGCCTGCCAGTCGTAAGGAACCGCTCGGTCGGCGATCAGCCAACCGCATTCCGTCCTGGTGACGATCGAGTACCGGGCGTGGGGTGTGCCGCTGGCCATGGAATGTGGGTGCGGCAGGTCGTCGGTGTACGCGGGCAGGCCGACGCTGCCCGGGTTCACGACCGTTCGTCCGTCGGGCAACCGCATCGTCCGAGGCACATGGTCGTGGCCACAGAGGAGGAGAGACCACGGGAGGTTTCGGGTCATGGCGGACACGTGGTCGGGGCTTCGGAGAGCGGCCCCTGTGGGGCGAACCTCCCAGAACAGGTAGTCGGAATCCCCGGTCGGCGATCCGTGAAAGGCGTGGACCTCGCCCGTGGAGAGGCTCTTCTTGAACGACGTCAGCCACTGCAGGTGTGTCGGCTGGAGTTGATCTCGAACGAAGCGGAGCGTGGCCGAGAGCGGCTCGCCACAGGCAACCACGATTCGATCCTCGTTGCCGGAGACGGTCGCGAAGGACCTGGGCATGAGGATCTCGGCCGTGCCCAGGGGGTCAAGGGGCCCGTAGAGGACGTCCCCGAGGTTGAGAGCTTCCGAGACCGCTTGCCTGTCGATGTCGTCCAGAACGGCTTCGAGCGCCCATCGATTGCCGTGAATGTCGGAGATGACGGCGAAGCGTCTCATGGGCGAAGGTGCGGCCCAACCCTCGCGTCAGGCGGCGAGGCCGCCGCGTTCCGCGGTGACCCGGCAGTCTGCGAGCCGAGCGGGACTCGGATGCGCCAGGCAGCGGCCAAGTCCGCTGCGACGACGTGTCAGGCAGTTCCGGTGCCCGGCGCTCACCGCTCGCCGAAAGCGCGAATCCAGCGTCGATACGGGTCGTCGAGCGAATGAGCGCCCGGGCCGGGTGATGCGCCTGCGCAGGGTCGGGCAGCTCGATCGAGCTCTCGCTCCGCGAGGGGTTGGATCTCGAGTAGGAGTGTTCAGTGGAACCGAGAGCGCTGGTCTCGGCGAGCATGGGCGAGACGGCGGTCGACCGACATGAGGGGCACAGCCGCTGGAGATCCGCCGGGTGCGCCGACGCTTCACCGCGGCATCAGCGCGAACACGCCCCAGCCCAGGTACTCGCGCGTGTGAGCGGCGTAGCGCTCGGGTTCCGAGCTCAGCTTGGCGCGGACCTCTTCGGCGAGCTCGTCGTCGGGGTTGGACTCGAGCCATCTGCGCATCGTGAGCCACTTGGCCGCCTCGTACCTGTCCCAGCCGTCCTGGTCAGCCAGGACCATCTCGACGACGTCGCAGCCGAGATGGTCGAAGGAAGCGAGAAGCTCGGGGAGCAGGAGGAAGTCGGAGGTCGAGCCGGCAAGGCACCCCCTGGCAACCTCTTCCGTCGGCGGCAGCTGCCGCCAGTAGGGCTCGCCGATGAGGATGATCCCTCCGGTGCGCAGGCTTCGCGCCAGCAGCTCGATCGTGCCGGCGACCCCCCCGGCGATCCACGTGGCGCCGACACAGGCTGCCACGGTGACCTTCTCGTCGGAGACATAGCCGGCAGCGTCGCCATGGACGAACGTGACTCGATCGGCGACGCCCAGCTCCTCGGCCCGGAGCCTCGCGTGCTCGGTGAACAACCCGCTCAGGTCGACGCCGACGCCGGTGACGCCGTGATCGCGAGCCCAGGTGCACAGCATCTCCCCCGAACCGCTGCCGAGGTCGAGCACTCGGGCCCCCGGTTCCAGACGCAGCGCCGCGCCGAGAGTGGCGAGCTTCTCGGGGGTGATCGGGTTGTGGATGCGGTGAGCGCTCTCGGTGATGTTGAAGATCCGCGGGATGTCCATCGTGGGGAGCCTCCGTGCTGGTGTGAGCGGATTCGGTCAGGGCTCGACGCTGTCGACCAGGGGCGTGCCTGCCGCGCGCCACGGCGGGCCGGCGCGCCCCACGACTGAGGTGCTTCACTGCGACCCAGGCACCGCCGCGTCGGCTGCGACGGGTTGTCAGGTCCACCGGTACTACGAGTCGAGAGCGAGCTGGATCCTGATTGCGCGCTCGGTTGAGCGGAGGTCGCCGGGGGATAGAGCGCCAATCCGCTCGACCAAGCGGACCTTGCTGACGGTGGTGAGCTGGTCGGCCATGGCCTTGCGTTGCTGGCCGCCGAGAGCGATGTAGGCCTCGCTTGGATAAAGGCGATCGGTCTTGCTCGTGATGGGGACGACCTGGACGCGGTTGAGATGCTGGTTCGCGGCGTCGTTGCTCACGATCACTGCGGGTCGGCGCCTCTGGATCTCCCCGCCGACGGAGGGGTCGAAGCTGACCCACCAGACCTCACCGCGTTTCATCAGCGACGTCCGGAGATGTCACTTCCGCCCATTCAAGAGCGTCCTGTTCTCGAGCCTCGTCTCGTGCCATTTCGCGGTAGGCCGTCATGAGCTCCTCTTGAATCACATGAGGACGCACCAAGGACTCGATGAACTGGCTGATACGCTGGCGGCCGACCACACGATGGAGGCCAGAGTAGACCTCCTCATCGACCGTGATGGTGAGCTTCTTGTGCATCGCAGCGCCTTCACACGTATTCCATACGTATCATGGTGCGCGTGACGGAGAATGTCAACAGCAGGCCGCGATGGTTGGTCGGGACCTGACGCTGGCGTTCAGCGGCGCGGCTGCAGTAGCTACTGCGAAGACGGCGGGTGGCACGATTGATGAGCATCAGGGCGAACCAGGTAGCGGGCTCGTCCGCTTCAACGCGGGGTTAGGCACCGCGCCTAGTAGCAGTCCCAGTACATCGACCAGTGGTTTTCGTCGTCCGCGAAGAAGTACATGTTGCCATTATCACCAACCATCCACCTCGGCTTCTCCTCAGACGCGACCTGGAAGACGAAAGGGTCGTTGATGGTGTGCATGGGCTGCTGGATGGTGGCGGGCCATCCGCCCACCTTCGTGGAGGGCTGTTTGCGGTAGCGATGTTGGCAAGCCTCGAAGAGGGAGTCGTCAAGGCCAATGTCCGGATCGGCGATCAACTGGAGGACCTCGAGCCAATCGGGGCCCTCGTTCTCATAGAGCGCCCAGCGGACCTGGAATGGGCGCAGGGCCTGAGCCGTGGTTGGCGGCGTGACGGGCGCGAGATCTTGCAGAGAAGCGTGGGTCCGGACAACCCAGCCTTCACCGTTTGCAGAAGGGAAGTCGATGGGTAGCCGACCCTGCGTGACGAAGAGCGCCAACAGGGCAACCCCCCCGAGCTGTCGTGGAACGACCGGCAGTTCATCCACCCGAATCTGGAGAACAGGGGTCATCGGTTTGAGCTCATGGTGAGGCCACGACTCGCCGGGAAGCATGACGAAGTTGCCCCCGAACCAGCTGTGAACTGCTTCCATGTCGGGACGAAAGCCGCCAATCTGTGCAACGGCGGCTGACCGAAGGTGATTGTCGAGCGTGGCGAAGAGCTGCTCGAACATATGAGGTGTTGGAATCAGGGGCCTAACGCCCGCGTCAAGCGGCGAGGCCGTCGCGCGCTGCTGCGGGGCGGCGCGCCACACGGTTGAAGTGCTTCACTGCGGACCAGGTAGAGGCCGCGTCCGCTGCAACCGGCTGTCAGACGCCCGCTGCGGGTTGGCTGGAGCGTAGGAGGGATACGACAGCATCGATGATTGCAGAGAGTGCCTTGCCCTGCAGACGCCCAACTTGGCGGACGAACAGATCCTCGCTTGCAGTGAACAGCTTTCCAGGACGGGCGTAGCTGGGAGAACGGAGTGCGCCGGACTGGAAGTCAGCGTCAGCGATGAGAAGGGCGCGGGGATCGCCGTAGGGATTGCTCGTGATCTGGCAGAGGATCCAGTCGCTCCGGCCTGCGTCGGCGAGTACGATCGCGGGGCGTAGCTTCGGTTGTGATAGGTCAGAGAACGGAAAGCGGACCAGGACTACTGCTGCTCCTGAAGGTGAGACCACGCTGCATCCTCCTCCGGTCGGTTCCAACCGGCGGCGAGCGCGGCCTCGCTCAGGAAGGCTGTCTCGAGGGAGTGGACGGCTGGTTCGTCATCCAAGATCGTGACGATGGCGCGTCGCGCGCCCTCGAGGGCAACCGCCTCCAAGAGCCGGACCTGTCCGCGTTCATCTACGATCGCCTCAACAGCGCGGATCATTCTGAGTCCTCCCCAGTTATCGTAGCACTACGGTTGGTGAGGATGGCGCCTGACGCTCGCGTTCAGCGGCGCGGCTGCCCCACGCTGCAGAGAAGGTGGGGCGCTTCATGATCCGAGGGCCTTCCTGAGAACCAGGTAGCAGCCGCGTCCGCTGCAGCGCGCTGTTAGACAGCCCTCGCGACCATCCAGATCCAGCCCTCGGCGTCGACTTCAGTGATTGGCTGGAGCGAAACATCGAGGAGGTGTCCGCGTAGGGTGGCCGACGTGAAACCGTGAAGGAAAGACGCTCGCGAGGCGCGCCGCTTGAAGGCGCCGAACCATCCCGCCGAGCGTGCGGTCTGTCCTGGAGTCGTCTTCACGCCGAGAAGGCACGTCCCGTCTACGGACAGGGACCGCCGAACCTCGCCAAGAAATGCGGGAGGGGCGAGCATGCATTGAAGAACGCTCACCGAAAGTGCGCCGGAGAACGCACCCGCCGAGACAGGGAACGGTCGGTTGAGATCCGCAAGACGGAAGGACGCCGGGGCCTGCTCCCGTCGAGCCTTCCGGGTCGCTCGGCGGATCATGCCTCTCGCGAAGTCCAGGCCGAGCACGGGATGCCCTAATCGCGCCAGAGCGATCGCATGTGAACCAGTTCCGCAGCCGAGATCGAGTACGGCGCCGTGACGCGGGACGTGTTGTGCCGCCCACGCCAGAACGTGGGCGAGTTCGGAGCTGTCGGCCCCAGCATCCCATGTGGCGCTGTGGATGTTCCAGAACAGGCGTTGTACCACTGGTGGGGGTCGGTGCCACATCACGGTGGGTGGTCCACGGGCAGTCTAACGCTCGCGTTCAGCGGCGAGGCTGCAGTTGCTGCTGCGGGGTAGGTTGCTCACAATCTGGAGTGCCTCACTGCGGACCAGGTAGCGGCCTCGTCCGCTGCAACGCGCGGTTGCTGTGACGACTTCCGCCGCCAAGAGCCCGTCCCCCCTGCAGGACGGTCAGCTCGAAGAACGTCTCTTGACAACGTCGCCTCTATTGGCTGTTAGGCGACTACTTAACGCGGTAGACCTCTCTTCGGTGCCCGACCTTCACGACGAACACAACGAGCTCCTCGTCCTTGATGGCGTACACGATTCTCCAAACGCTCTGCCGGACTCGATAGCGGTCGGGCTGACCCGAGAGCTTCTCGCAACCGGGTGGACGAGGATTGTCGGCAAGTTCTTGGATTCGCTCAACGACCTTCCGGCGGACTGCCTTGGGCTGGATTGCCTCGAGTTCCTTCGCCGCAGAGGGCTTGATGCGGAGGCTATATCTTGCCACGACGCTTCAGTGCCTTGACGAAGTCCTCGAAGTCCAGATCGGGCTCAGCAGCGCGCTCGCGAAACGCAGCCAGGTCTTCTGCGTCCTCAGCCAGCGACTGCCGCACGGCGAAGTTCACCATGTCCGAGATGGACCGGTCCGTTGCGGCCGCCTTCAGCTTGAGGGCCCGGTGGATGTCCGGCTCAAAGTAGACAGTGGCTCTCCGTGCGTCGCTCATGCCCATAGTATGGTGCCGTAACGTCTAGGCGTCAAGTCGCCTAACGCTGGCGTTCAGCGGCGAGGCCGCAGTAGCTACTACGGGGCATAACGTTCACGATTGCAGAGCCTTGCTGCGAACGAGGTAGCGGCCTCGTCCGCTGCAACGCGCGGAGAATCAGTAGAGGCGACATCCTCGAGCCGTGGCACCGTGCCACGGAGGCTTGTCGAAAGGAGGTCACCCGATGGGAGC